>NZ_JBFALJ010000014.1:0-226702 GCF_040660195.1 Streptomyces sp. NPDC050147
GTCGGTGGGGGGGGCCCCGGGCTCCCGCGCGCGGCGGCCCCCCCCGCCCCCCGCGCGGCGGCGGCCGAAGACTCAAAGCCTCCCACCACCGTCCGCCACATGGCATGTCGAGGTGGTTCAGGCCCCGAAACCAAGCGCGTCGGAGGCTGCCTGCCGCGCCTTGATGACTTCGGCCTGGGTGTACCGCTCTTCGTGCTCGATCTCGTCCAGCCACGTGGTGATCTCGTCGGGGCTGCGCTCGGCCAGATCCGGGGGGATCGTCAGCCCGAACGGGGCGCACTCGTCATCGTGGTCCTTCCACGGGTCGAGACCCGTGCCACCGGACTCCACTGACGTCCGACGACACTGCGTACAGCGCACAACCCGCAGGCCGTCGGGGATCGGACCGGGGAGCCGGCGGCGCTGTTCGTCGTTCAGCTCCGCCACGTCGACCGTCTCGAATCGGTCCCCCACGTCTACTCTCCTTCCACTCGTGACCTGCGGCCGGCATGCAAGGGCCTCGTTCAAGGTGCCGCCCACGCGTTCACCACAAAGCGCGCCCCGTCCGGATCGCTCAGCTCTGCCTCATCGGAGTCCGTCCCTCTGCGCAGAACACGGCCGCCGTGGGCTGTAGCGGCCTGGACACATGCCGCTACGTCCGTGACCGTGAAGTGGATCTGCCAGCGCGGGCGGATGGCGGGATCGGGCGCGGCTTCCACCGCGCCCGAGTGGATGCGGGCCACGACGTCACCCTGGCTGCGCAGCACGACCTCTTCGTCTTCGTACTGGACTTCGCAGGATCCCGGGTCCGGGGTGGCCCAGCCGAGGACCTCCGCGTAGAAGATGGCCGCGTCGAAGGCGTTCCGGGTGTGGAGCTCCATGAAGGCCGGCGCCGCGCGACGCCAACGCTCCCAGTCCGCCAACAGTTCGCCCTCCCAGATCCCGAAGACCGCTCCATCGCGATCGGCGAGCAGAGCCGCCCGGCCCGGAGGGAAGGAGATGGGTCCCACGGCCGTCGTGCCCCCGCGCTCCCGGCCCCGGGCCACGGTTTCATCCGCGCTGGACGCAGCGAAGAACGGAGTCCATTCGGCAATCGCCCGCCCCATGCTCTCCACGGCAGACACCCCGGCCACCGGTACGCCGTTCACACTGGCGAACCTGTACTGGTCACCCAGCCTGCCGGTATGCCACTCCCAGCCCAGCACGGCGTGGTAAAACTCCTCCGCAGCCTGGAGATCATGCGTGGTCAGGCTGACCCAGCAGGGTGCGCCCACCACCGAACTGCTGATCACGTCACCGCTGCCGGCTGCCTTGCGACTGTTCATCTTCCTACGCCTTACCTTCGGGGCTACGGCGCTGACCACTACCGGAACGGAACCGCAGCGGACGCCCGAGGTTCGTGTTCCCCGGCAAGCCCATTATCCCCAACTGTCTATCCCCGGCTGTCGCATCGCATCCCGGAAGAAGCGCAGATAGAGGATGGTGCGCTCCCGCTCAGGCAGGTGCCGCAGTCCTGCCTTGGCTGCCTCGCGGGCGGCGACAAGATCGAACGACGGATCCGGCGCTCCGAGCCTGTCGGCCATGCTGCAGCCCTCACCGTCAGCGAAGGACAACTCGGCGTCCAAGCTGCCAGGCTGCTGTACCAGGTCACGGCGGGCGACGCGCACCTTGTTGCGCAGTTCCTGCACGCTGCGGGGCACGTGCACATCCCACCGATGGTCGCGAAAGTGCCGACGCAACTCGCCGGTGATGGTCGGCACCGCGTACGCCTCGAACGCTCCGCGCTCGGGGTCGAAGCGTTGCACCGCCTTGAGCGATCCCATGGCGGCGATCTGCTTCAGGTCGTCCAGGCTTTCGCCCTTGTTGCTGAAGCGGGTGGCCATACGGTGCGCCATGGGCAACCACGCCTCCACCACCTCCTCACACAGCAGATCACGCTCAGGGCCGGCGGCCAGGTGGGCCTGCCTGGCAAAGGCAGCCGTGGTGTCAGGGGAGTCGTCGTGGTCGCGGCGTGAGCGCCTGCATCGTGGCGGCTCGGAGATGCTGTCGGTGAGCGTAAAAAAACGCTCCTCAACGGGTCGGCCGGCATAGATCCGCGCGCTCGGCGGAACCCCCCGTTCCCGCGCCCCGAACGGATCCACCTGTCCCACCTGATCCACCTCCAGCCGAAGAGCAGCGGGCGCCCTACGAACAGGGGAGGCCCGACCGGCAGAGGCTGCGCGAGGATCTCACAGCGACGATCGAGGCGCTCCAGAGACGGAAAGACGCAGCTGAGGGAGTGATCGAGGCCCTGTGGGCGGACTGCGATCTCGATGCGGCGGACGTCGGCTCGACCCGCGCGGCCGTCGCGGAAGAACGAGTCCGCGCCGAAGAGGTGCGTCAGCAGCTGGAAAGGACCCTGGACGCCCGGCGCCGCCTGGACGACGGCACCTTCGGCTTCTGCGTCTCCTGCGGCACTTCCATCGACAGCGACCGGATGCTCGCTGTTCCCCACACCGAACTCTGCGTCTCGTGCCGCCGCGACCAAGAGAAACACGGAGCGAGCACTCAAGCGGCTCCGCCCGAGCGGTGAATTCTGAAGTACGGGTAGTCATTGTTCGAGGCCAAATACTCGGTCCCGCCGCACGGGCGAAGCCTGTCAGACCTACCGTTTTCTCCTCACTTCGTGGGGAACCGATTGGTTTATGGACCACTCGAAGGCACCGGTACTGGAAGCGCTCAGGGCCTACCACACCGAGGGACAGACGCCGTTCACCCCTCCGGGCCACAAGCAGGGAAAGGGCGCTGACCCACGTGTTCTCGCCGTCCTGGGTGACGCCGTCTTCCGCTCGGACGTGCTCGCCATCAGCGGGCTCGACGACCGTATGTCCTCACACGGCATTCTGGCCGAAGCCCAGGCACTGATGGCGGATGCCGTCGATGCCCAGCACACCTTCTTCTCCACCTGCGGGAGCTCGCTCTCCGTCAAGGCAGCCATGCTGTCGGTCGCCGGCCCGCACGAGACGCTGCTCATCGGCCGGGACGCGCACAAGTCCGTCGTGTCGGGCCTCATCCTCTCCGGTGAGAAACCCGTCTGGGTCGACCCGCAGTGGGACCCCGCCCTCCATCTGGCCCACCCGCCGGCCAGTGAGGCCTTCCAGGCCGCCTTCCGCGCGCACCCCGAAGCCAAGGGTGCGCTGGTCACCAGCCCCACCCCGTACGGCACCTGCTCCGATCTCCGGGCCACCGCGCGTGTCTGCCACGATCACAGCAAGCCGCTGATCGTCGACGAGGCGTGGGGAGCGCATCTCCCCTTCCATCCAGACCTTCCCACCTGGGCCATGGACGCCGGTGTGGATGTGTGCGTCACTTCGGTGCACAAGATGGGTTCGGGTCTGGAACAGGGTTCGGTCTTCCACCTTCAGGGGGACCTGGTCGACCCGCACGTGCTCAGCGCTCGGGAGGACCTGCTGGGGACGACCAGCCCCTCCAGCCTGATGTACGCCGCTCTGGACGGCTGGCGGAGGCAGATGGTCGAGCACGGCCACGCTCTCTACGACGAAGCCTTGGCCCTCGTCGCTGACGTACGGTCGCGCATCGACGCGATCGACGGCATGCACGTCCACGGGCGGGCCGACTTCGTGGGCCCGGGACGCGCCGCTGACATGGACCCGCTCCAGATCATCGTGGACATCTCCGGGCTGCACATCACGGGATACAGCGCGGCTGACTGGGTGCGCGAACACCACCGGGTCAACCTTCACCTCAGTGATCACCGCCGGGTCAACGCGCAATTCACCCACGCCGACGACGACAAGTCCGCGGAGCGGCTGCTCACGGCCCTCGAAGATCTCGCCCGGCATGCGCATGAGCTGCGGCCCGCACCGAAGATCTACGTCCCCGACCCCGCCGAACTGCGGTTGGAGCAGGCCATGCTGCCGCGTGACGCCTTCTTCGGCCCCACCGAGCAGGTGCCGTGGCGGAAGGCGGCCGGTCGTGTCAGTGCCGAGATGCTCACCCCGTACCCGCCCGGCATCCCCGCCGCCCTGCCCGGTGAACGGCTGACCTGCGACGTCCTGGAGTACCTGCGGGACGGGGTCGACGCCGGCATGGTGGTCCCGGACGCGGTGGACAGCGAGGTGACCAGTGTGCGCGTCGTGGTCGAGGAGTGAGAGCGCGCGGCCGAAGGAACGGGCGTTTGCGTTTGCGTTTGCTGGCGGATGTACGGGTACCTGTGGGGCATGGACGACAGGAAGCCTCTGGCCCTCGTCACGGGTGCCTCCAGTGGCATCGGGTACGAGCTGGCCAAGCAATTCGCCGAGAACGGGTACGACCTGCTGCTGACCGCGGAGGACGGTGAGCTGCATCTGGCCGGGGACGAGATTCGCGCCTACGGAGCCCGGGTCGAGGTCGTCCAGATCGACCTGGCGGAGCCGGACGGCGTAGAGCGGTTGCATGCCGCCATCAGCGCCCTTGGGCAGCCGGTCGCCGCCGCGGCTCTCAATGCCGGTGTGGGAAAGGGCGGGCCGTTCATCGAAACCGAACTGGCCGACGAGATCCGCCTCATCGATCTCAACGTCACCTCGACGGTCCGCCTCGCGAAGCGGCTGCTCCCGGACATGATCGCGCGGGGCGAGGGCAGGGTGCTGTTCACCTCCTCGATCGCGGCGAGCATGCCCGGATCGTTCCAGGCTGTGTACAACGCATCCAAGTCTTTCGTTCAGTCCTTTGCTCAGGCTTTGCAGAACGAACTGAAGGACTCGGGTCTCACCATCACTTCGTTCATGCCCGGCCCCACGGAGACAGAGTTCTTCCGACGTGCCGGCATGGAGGACACCAAGATCGGCCGGCAGGAGAAGGACGAACAAGATCCTCCCGGACAGCGCGAAGGCGGCCGCCCACCGACGGATGGCCGAGCCGGGTTCTGCCGACGAGGACAACACCGGGCAGTCACGAGGACGTCCCACGAGCTGACGTCCGACGTCCGATCGAAGCTCATCCCCGGCCGGCTGAGACGCACACCCCGGGCATCCCTCGCCCAGGCAGCAGCCGGCAGCAAACGTTCGTAGGAGGTCCCTCTCATGACAGACAACACCGCCGGTGCCCCCAACGCCGCGTCCGCCTCCGCCCAGGTGTCGGACGAACTCTTCCCGCCCTACCCGGTGCAACGCTTGCGGCGCCCAGGGCTCGAGTCCGAGATGGACCTCGCTCCCCGCTACCGGGCCGAGAACTACCAGCCGGCCGACAAGCTCGCGGGCAAGGTCGCGCTGATCACCGGCGGAGACTCCGGCATCGGACGCGCCGTCACCCTGCTGTACGCCCGCGAAGGCGCCGACGTCTCCATCGTGTACCTGCCCGAAGAAGAACCGGACGCCAAACACATCCAGCAGGAGGTCAACGCCCTGGGACGGCGCTGCCTCCTCATCCCCGGCGACCTGTGCGACGCCGACTTCTGCGCCGAAGCCGTACGCCGCACGGTCGAGGAACTCGGCGGACTGAACATCCTGGTCAGCAACGCCGCCTACCTCAACAGCCAGACGGAACTGGACCAGTTGACGGCAGAGGATTTCGACCGGGTCTTCAAGACCAACGTCTACGCCTACTTCCACTTGGTGATGGCAGCCGTCCCACACATGTCCCGGGGCGACTCGATCATCGCGACAGCATCAGAAGAGGCGCTCAAGGGAAGTGAACTGATGATGGACTACGCCGCTTCCAAGGCGGCCGTCGTGGTCTTCACCAAGTCCATCGCCTCGCACCTGGTGAAGAAGGGCATCCGAGCCAATGTCGTCGCGCCAGGACCCACCTGGAGCGCACTGAACCTCGCGGGCCAGCGCTTCACCGACGACTACCTGGAAAACCTGGGCGCACAGACCCCGCTGGGACGGGTGGCGCAGCCCGAGGAGCTGGCGCCGGCCTATGTCTACCTCGCCAGCGACGCCGACTCCAGCTACACCGTCGGAGAGACCATCGCCGCCACCGGCGGGTACACCGACTCCCGCTGAACCGCCCACCGAGCGGTTCGCTCACCCCTCGACGCCGGTGGAGGGGTGAGGTGCTCCGACGGGCTTGGACTCGGGGGAGCCGCGCTGGCGCAGGTAGACGGAGAGGATGGCCATGGAGGCGACGGCCAGGAGCTCGGACTGCCAGTTCTGCAGGCTTCTGTTCCAGAAGTCGGCAGACGCGATGTACTGCGTCCAGCTGATGGGTGCTTGGAGCTGCCTCAGCTGTTGCTCGTTGTAGGCGGCAACGCCGGCGATCGACTGAGCCAGCCAGGACAAGAGGAAGAGCAAGGCCATCACCAGGCCCAGTGAGCGGGAGAACACCGCCTGACGTGCCCCGCCCACTCCCGCCCAGCGTGGTGAGTCGGGCTGCGTGTGCGCCCCCATGCGCTGGTCCTGATCCGACTCCGGACCGTCCTTGTGCATCTCCTTCGATTCCGGTGAACCCCGTTGGAGGAGCCAGACGGTGGCGAAGATGTACAGGAAGAACTGCAGGTACTCCGACTGCCAGTTCTCCGTCACGTCCACCGCGAAATCGGAGGACGCGAGGTAGCCGAGGAAGCCGACGTGTGCGAGCCCATCGGTGGCGAGCTGGTTGTTGAACTCCGTCCACCCCGCGACCGCTTGCCCGGCCAGGGCCAGCAGGAATGCGATGCCGAAGCCCAGAGTCATGCCGTTGTCCCGTACGAAGCGGCGCATGCGGTGGTCCCTCGTGGTGTCGACCTCGGTCCGGCCCTGTACGTCGCGCGAGGGCGGCGACTTGTCGGCAGTCATCGCTGCATCAGTCCCACCGCGATGAAGTAGACCAAGCCGCCCACCACCAAGGTCAGACAGAGCGTGAACATGAACCGCACGTGTCAGCCTCCTTTGACCGAACACTGGTAGGGCCGGCCAGGGCGGGGCTCGCACCCCGCCGCCACGATCTTCCAGCCGTCCGGGAACCGAGACAGGAACAGCGTGTCCGACGCCATCACCGCTCGTGCCTGACGGCCATGGACATCCACGTCGCGGACCGGCCCACCGGCCGGAAGTTCCAGCGCGCTGATGGCGTCGGCGCACGCCTTCTTCTCCGACTCCTCCACCTCGCGTCGCGTTTCCGGTGCCAGAGCCGCACACATCGCTGCTCCGTCGCCCGTGTCCCGTGCGCGTTCGAAGGCCGTTGCCGCGGCAGAAGAGGCAGTACGGCGTTCTCCCGGGCCGCCACACGCGCTCAGACCCAGCAGGAGCGCGAAGAGGGGGAAGACGACCCCTGCGGTGCGCCGATGTCGTCCGCTCATGCTGTCTCCCCATTCCGCGGGCCATGTCCTGCCTCATCGTGGGTCGCCCTGGACCCGAAACCGCTGCGGGACACGCGTTGTCCCCCGGACCGTGACAATCACTCCTCACCCTCGACACCGGCTCCCGTGGCGGAACGGCGTGAGGATCCGCGGCTCCCGGGGTACCTACATGTCTGTCCGTCTCAGGTCTGTGAGGAAGGGTGCCCATGGTCCCGACGCGTCATTTTTTTGCGGACGCCTGGGAGCAACTACGCCGGGAAGCGAGCGCGATCGGGCGCAGCGCGAGCAACGCCGCTCACCGTCAGGGCCCCGAACGCGACACTCTGGTGCAGGCCTTGAAGGCCGCCGGGGCGGCTATCGCGGCGTGGGCCGTCGCCGGCTGGTGGTTGAAGGCACCGATGGCTCTGATGGCCCCCTGGACGGCGATGGCCCTGGTGGACGTGACCGTCTACCGCTCCCTGCGCGTGGGGCTGCAGCAGCTGGCTGTCATCGTCGCCGGCACCTTGGCGGCATCCTTCGCGATGGTCCTCACCGACGGGAACACCATGTCGGCCATGGCGCTCGCTCTCCCCCTCCTCACTCTGTTCGGAACCTACCGGCGGTTCGGTACGCAAGGTTTCTACGGTGCGAGCTCGGCTCTTTTCGTCATCACCTACGGCTCCTACCAACCGGCACAGATCGGTCACCGCCTCCTGGAGACCGCCATCGGCGCCGGCATCGGCATCGCCGTCAACGCACTGGTACTGCCGCCGGTGCACTTGCGCGATGTGCGCGAACAGCTCCAGCGCCTGGGCAACGAGAGCGCCGACCTGCTGGAATCCATGGCCCGCACCATGCGGGAGGACGCCGACTGGGGCGTGGGCGAGGCCGAGGAGTGGTATGACCGCGCCGGTCGGCTGGAGTCCGTCCTGGCAGCGGTGGCAGAAGCGCGCCAATGGTCGATGGAGAGCTCCAAGTTCAACCCCGGAAGCTACTTCCGCCGTACGGTGCAGCCCCCACCGGTCGAGACCGACGAGGAATGGAGGACCGTCGTCATGCACCTGGTGGCGGCCACCCGCACACTCGCCAGTGCCGTTAGGGAGCATGCTGACCTGACTGCGCCCACCGGCCCGTTCTCCTCAGCCCTCGCCGATGTCGCCAAGCAGGCGGCCCGCATCTGCCGAGCCGACGCCATCGCGCTCCAGCCCGCGAAGACGCACAGCGACGCGGTCAAGAAGGAGCGAGAGGAGGCCTGCGAGGACGCGCTGCGCGCCTACGAGAAGCTGAGAGACGGGTTCAGCAGGGAGCGCGGCCTGGCGGCGGCGGTCAGCGGCGGTCTTCTGGTCGAGACCAGGCAACTGCTGGAAGCCCTCATTCGTGGTTAGTCGGCCTCTGCTCGCCTGAGCCCCCTGAGCCCCCTGAGCGGGCACGGTTGGGCTTCCTGAAGCATCGCCGGGGTCGGGCGCGTATTCTGATTGGGGTAAGAACACGCCGTCTCCCGCGGCTGACCGCGGACTACACTCCGCCGCCCCGTACGGACACCGCTTCCGTATCGACGGGCAGTTTGCGCCCCTTTGCACAGGGGACCCGCAGAGGCAGGAGGTGATCGCCATGCCTGAACCCGGTAGCAAGAAGTACGACACCCGGCGTGCGCGGATACGCAAGGACGCCGAGGGCGCCGGAATCTCCGATCAGGACGCCAACGACAGGGCGAACGAAACACTGCAGGACGACCCCACGTGGCAGAGCCGTGGGCCGCGAACGGAACGGGGCCGCGGCCCCGAGGGCGAACGCTCGGGGAACGACAACACCGACTGAACCGACGGACCCGACTGACCGACGAACCCGACCGTGGGCCGGTCGCGGAACGCGGCCCACGAGGAGCGAGTCACCATGCGTCTTTCATTTCTGCAACCACTCCTGGACCGGCCAGGCCCCTGGGCGACGGTGTACTTCGATCCCGGCCAGGCGGACGAGGCGGGCGCCAAGCGCCGTGAACTGTCCGTACGGGAAATATGCCGGACCCTGGAACAGGAAGGTGCGGACGCGGCCACCGTCGCGGCGGTCCGCGACGACCTGACAGGCCTCTCACCCGCCGACGACCCGGCCGGACGCGTCGTCTTCGCCACCGGCGGCGAGGTCGTGCTGAGCCACCGTCTGTCCCGGCGCCCCGAGGGCGAGTTGGCCTGCTGGGCGCCCCTTCCGCGGCTGACGCCCCTGTTGGAGCTGTGCGGCCAGGACCCGGTGAGTCTCGTCGCCTACATCGACCGCACGGGCGCCGACTTCGAGTTGCGGACCGCGGCAGGGCCGCAGGACTCCGGGCACGTGGAGGGAGAACAGTGGCCGGTGCACCGCACCACCACCTCCGACTGGTCCGAACGGCACTTCCAGCTCAAGGTGGAGAACACCTGGGAGCACAACGCCGCGGAGATCGCCGAAGCGCTCGCCGCGGCCCACGAGGAGTCGGGCGCCGACCTGGTGGTGCTGGTGGGCGACCCGCGTGAGCGGCCCGCCGTGCGCGACAGGCTGCCGGAGGCGGTGCGCGCCGTGACGGTCGAGACGGAGCACGGTGGCCGCTCCGCCGGTTCGGGCTCCGCGGCACTGGAAGAGGCCATCGACAACGCCCGCCAGGAGCATCTGCACCGGCGCGTCGACGAGGCGCTGGACCGCTTCCGGGCGGGCCGCGTGGGCACGGAGCGGCCCACTGACGCGGTGGAGGGCGTGCCCGCCGTGGTGGACGCCGCCCGCGAGCACCGCATCGACACCCTCCTGGTGCGGCCCGACGGACCCGATCTGCACCGGGAGATGTGGGCGGGGGCCGATCCGGACCAGGTGGCGGTGCGGCGGACCGACGCCGACTTCCTGGGCGACGACGACCCCGTATCCGTACGCGCCGACGACGCACTGCTGCGCTTGGCCGCGGCCACGTCCGCCGATGTCCTGATCATCCCGTTCGAGGAGGTGACCGACGACATCCCGGCAGGAGGGCTCGGTGCCCTGCTGCGCTGGACGTACGAGCCGAGTGCGGCCTGAGTGCCAGGAGCTCGCGAAGAGGGAGGTGCATTGCCATGGACCGAGGCAGCAATCAGGTGAGTCCGCGCGAGGACGACGAGCTGAAACATGAACTGGAGGGCTACATGCGCTCCGGTCAGCACACCCACGTCGAGGAGGCGAACGACCCCGAACCACCGGCGGACGACGACATCGTCGTGGACCCGAGCGGCCCGGTGCCGCCACCGGGTGAGGAGCGCGACCGGGCGCGCGCGACCGCCGACGCCGATGCCCTGCGCCTGGAACTGAGCCGTCATCTGGAGCGCTCCACGTTCCCGGCCGACCGGCAGGCGCTGCTGACGACGCTGGAAGGTCACCATGCGCCGGGCCAGGTCCTGGAAGCGGTGCAGCGACTGCCTGAGGGAGAGACGTACAACGACGTGACCGAAGCCGTGCGCGCCCTTGGGGCCGCACCGTCCGGGGGCTGAGGCGCCACCGGCCTGTCCGCACAACAGAACCGCCAGTTGGAGGTGGACGCGATGACAACGTCCCCGAAGTCCCCGTCCGGAACCCCGTCCTCGATGTCCGGAGCCCATGCCCCCATGTCCGGGGCTCCGTCCGCCGCGTCCTCTATGGACACGCACCCCGACATCGTCGACATGCGTGCCCGTCACGAGAGCGCCGAGCGCGCGGCAAGCACACCCAAAGTGCAGGCCATCGACGCGCTGGCCTTCCTCACCGGCCTCTACCTGGCCGCATCGCCCTGGATCGCCGGCTTCAACAGCTTCACGCGGCTTTCGATCGTCAACCTGATCGTCGGCATCGCCTACGCGCTGTTGATGAGCGGCGGTTTCGGCCGGGCCTACGAGCGCACCCATGGCATGGCGTGGGCCGCGTGTGCGCTGGGCATCTGGACGATCGTCGCGCCATGGGTCGTGGCGGGTGACGCCAGTACCACCAGGACGGTGGTCAGCAACGTCATCACCGGCGCCCTGGCCACCCTCCTCGCCCTGGCCGCCGCCGCGGCCGCCAAGGCGGGAGAGTCGTCCGGCGCGGGCCGTGGAAAGAGCGGCAGGAAGGGAATGCAGGGCGTCGGCTCCGGCTGACCGGTCATGCCCCCTGCGACCGCGCCCCGTGGCATCGAGCCACGGGGCGCTGTCGTAGTCCGGTGTTCAGCCGTTCGCCGGTCCTCCGGTTTCGTTCGTACGCCGCAACGGGCCCCAGGCGCCTGCCTCTCGGGCCACCTTCTCGCGGGCCTCGGCGATCATCTTCGCGTCGATCCAGGCCAACGGCTCGACGTCGTCGACCAGCGGCTCGTTGTCGGGACCGCGGGCGCATTCGTGGCCGAGCAGCACCCAGGGACGGACTCCGGGGCCCTTCTCGCGCGGCAGATGCGAGTAGTCGTGCAGACGGCGGGCCACCCACAGCTCGACGGGCCGGTCCTCCCACCACGGCTCGACGTCGAGCGGGTTGGCCGAGAGCCCGGGCATGCGCATGCCCGTCAGGTCGTCTCTGCTCATCACCTTGCCGAGGTCCGTGGCGGGGCCGCGGGACCAGCGCACGTACAGGCCCTGATGGCGTTCTTCCACCAAACGGGCCAGTTCCCCCAGCGTGTGCAGGACCGGCAGGTCGTCCGAACCGCTCATGCGTCTGGTCACTCTCCTTGTCGCTTCTTCTCTCCTCGCGCCATCTCACGCCACCAGCCGCTGGGCCGCCTCCTCAAGGGGCACCCAGGTGGCCGGACCGCACGCCGCTGCCGCTTCTCACGCCTGTCCCAGGAGTGCCCACAAAGCGCGTCGGCAGACCTGGTGGCGACGCGTTTGGCGGAGTCCGCCACGGGCACTTCGAGCACCGACGCGCGACGATCTAAAGGCGAAGCGCGATCTCCCGAGACCCCTAGCACGAGGTAGTCATGAGCGACCAGAACATGGCGGACGACGCCTACCAGCCCACCGGCGACAACGAGGAGCAGGAGGACGCCGCCCCGCTGGACCTTCAGGACGCGGTGGACGAGCGTAGTTACGACGACATGCTCGACGAGGGCTATTCGCCGCCGGAGAAGCCGCTCGGCGTCACCAAGACGGGGACGACGGCGGAAGAGCAGCACGAGGGCGAGACGCTCGACGAGCGTCTCGAGCAGGAGGTCCCGGACGTCGAGCCGCCCGCCGGTGACGGCATCGGTGATCTGCCCGGCGGTGAGGGCGAGCCCCTCGACCCGGAGTCCGGTGAGAGCCGCGCGGGGCGTCTGGTGGCGCCGGACGAGGGCGCTCATCCGGACACCACCAAGGAGGTCATCGCCACGGACGAGGGAATCGACGGCGGCGCGGCAGGGGCCGAGGAGGCGGCGGTACACATCGTCCCCGACGAGGAGCTGCCGCCCGCCCCCGGGGGACGTGACTGACAGGGTGGGCGGCTGGGCACCCGGATCGGGCACGCACGATCACGCACCAGGGTGTCCCGGTAGGCCGGGGCGCCGGAACGGACGGCTATGAGCAGCGGTTTCATCGGGCCGGAAGGATACGGACAGGATCCGTTCGGGGAGCTCTTCGCGCGCTTCCTCGGCAGCGGCCGACGGCAGATCGACATCGGCAGGATGATGAGCGGCCCGGCACGGCAGCTGGTGGCCGCAGCGGCGTCGTACGCGGCGGAACACGGCAAGAGCAACCTCGACACGGAGCATCTGCTGCGGGCGGCGCTGACCATCGAGCTGACCCGTGGTCTGATCGCACGCTCGGGGGCCGACCCCGAGCAGCTCGCCGAGGAGATCGACCGGCACTCCACGGGGACCGAGAGCCCCGTGCCCACCCAGGCGGTCGCGCTCACCCCGGCCGTCAAGCGGGCGCTGCTCGACGCGCACGAGGTGGCGCGGGCCGTCGGCGCCGGTTACATCGGCCCGGAGCACATCGTGATGGCACTGGCCGCCAACCCCGACTCCGCGGCGGGCCACATCCTCAGCGCGGCCCGCTTCGATCCCGGTCCTGCCCCACAACCGTCGCAGGGCCAGCCCGGGCACGCCGAACAGCGGCCGCAGGGTGGCGGCGGCGGATCCACGCCCACGCTGGACCAGTTCGGGCGCGACCTGACGGCGCAGGCCGCGGAGGGCCGCGTGGACCCGGTCATCGGCCGTGAGGAAGAGATCGAGCAGACCATCGAGGTGCTCTCCCGGCGGGGCAAGAACAACCCCGTCCTCATCGGTGACGCGGGCGTCGGCAAGACCGCCGTGGTGGAGGGCCTCGCCCAGCGGATCGCCGACAGCGACGTACCGGACACCCTCGCGGGCCGTCGTGTCATCGCCCTCGACCTGTCGGGCGTGGTGGCGGGCACCCGCTACCGCGGCGACTTCGAGGAGCGCCTGAACAACATCATCGAGGAGGTGCGCGCCCACTCCGACGAGTTGATCGTCTTCATCGACGAGCTGCACACCGTGGTCGGGGCCGGCGGCGGTTCCGAGGGGGGCGGCTCGATGGACGCGGGCAACATGCTCAAACCGGCGCTGGCCAGGGGTGAACTGCACGTCATCGGCGCGACCACCCTGGAGGAGTACCGGCGGTACATCGAGAAGGACGCGGCGCTCGCCCGTCGCTTCCAGCCGATCCTCGTCGCGGAGCCGACGGCCGCGGACGCGGCGGAGATCCTGCGCGGGCTGCGCGACCGCTACGAGGCACACCACCAGGTGCGCTACTCGGACGAGGCGCTGCTCGCCGCCGTGGAGCTGTCCGACCGTTATCTCACCGAGCGGTTCCTGCCGGACAAGGCCATCGACCTCATGGACCAGGCGGGAGCCCGGGTGCGGCTGCGGGCCAGCACGAAGGGCACCGACGTGCGGGCGCTGGAACGTGAGATGGAACAGCTCACCCGCGACAAGGACCAGGCGGTGGCAGCGGAGCAGTACGAGCGCGCCACCGAACTGCGGGACCGCATCAACGACTTGGGCCGCAAGATCGGGGCGGGGCAGAGCCGCGAGCCGGGTGACGGGCAGATCATCGAGGTGACCTCCGAGGACATCGCCGAGGTGGTGTCCCGGCAGACCGGCATTCCGGTCAGCACCCTCACGCAGGAGGAGCGGGACCGGCTGCTCGGCCTGGAGGAGCATCTGCACCAGCGGGTCGTCGGGCAGGAGGAGGCCGTCAGCGCCGTGGCCGAGGCGGTCCTGCGCTCACGTTCCGGCCTGTCGAGCCCCGATCGGCCGATCGGCAGTTTCCTCTTCCTCGGCCCCACCGGAGTGGGCAAGACGGAGCTGGCCAGGGCCCTGGCCGAGGCGCTGTTCGGCAGCGAGGAGCGGATGGTGCGCCTCGACATGAGTGAGTTCCAGGAACGGCACACCGTGAGCAGGCTGGTCGGGGCGCCGCCCGGTTACGTGGGCCATGACGAGGCCGGCCAGCTCACCGAGGCCGTACGGCGTCACCCGTACTCGCTGCTGCTGCTCGACGAGGTGGAGAAGGCCCACCCGGACGTCTTCAACACCCTGCTTCAGGTCCTCGACGACGGTCGCCTTACCGATGCTCAGGGCCGGACGGTGAACTTCACCAACACCGTCATCGTGATGACCAGCAATCTCGGCTCGGAGGCGCTCACCGGGCGCGGCGGAACCCTCGGTTTCCGGGTGGACGGATCGGAGGCCGACGAGGAGGCACGGCGCGAGCAGGTGCTGCGGCCGCTGCGCGAGCACTTCAGGCCCGAGTTCCTCAACCGCATCGACGAGATCGTCATCTTCCGGCGGCTGACGGACCAACAGCTGCGGCAGGTCACCGATCTGCTCCTCGAGGAGACCCGGCGCAGGCTGCACGCGCAGGACGTGACCATCGAGTTCACCACCGAGGCGGTGGACTGGCTCGCCCGGCGGGGGCATCAGCCGGAGTACGGCGCGCGTCCGCTGCGCCGCACCATTCAGCGTGAGGTGGACAACCGGCTCTCACGGCTGCTCCTGGACGGGAAACTCACCGCGGGCAGCCGTGTCCGGGTGGACGTCGAGGGCGACACGCTGGACGTGCGGGTCGCGGCGGATGCAGCGGCGGGGTGACGGGCCGTGGGGGGGTGCCCGGCCCGGGGTCCGGCTCACGGGCGGGGGTTCTCCCGCCGCCACGGAGACCGGGCGTCGGCCCCCGCGCGTCCTGCCACGGAGGCGCACCGCCTGCACAGCCGCTGGACACGGTCGGCCGCGCCGCCGGACTCGGGGATGACGTCCGTCCAGGGCACGTGCGGGAAGCGCGTGAGCTGCGAGCGGCTGAGGGAGAGACCGCAGACGGTCTCGTTGCGGCCCTGTTCCCAGGCGTGCGCCTCACCGGCGGGCAGTCGCCGCCGCCCCTCTTCCTCGTCGACCCACTGACCGGAAGCCGCCACCGCGTATGTCGTCCGTTGAGCGTGCCGAGCCATGCTCACCGATTCCTTTCACTTTCACACCTTGATGTGCTACTCCCCCCACCCCTCACTGGAGGCGTCATGACAGCCGCTGAGAAGCGTTTCGGCCATGAATACGATGAGAGCGGAAACGTCCCGCTCGCGGGTTACGCCGTTCTCGCGGCGACGTTCGCGGCCACAGCCGGCGGCCTCGCGTTGCTGGCGCGCCGGCGCGGTGTCGTCCTGCCGGAGCGTGTGCCGCCGTGGGATGTGGCGCTCCTCGGCGTGGCGACGTACAAAACCGCACGTCTGCTCACCAAGGACAAGATCACCAGTTTTCTCCGGGTGCCGTTCACCCGCCGCGTCGAGGACACGACGGCGGGCGAGGTCATGGACGAGCCACGGGGCACCGGCCTCAGGCTGGCGGTGGGCGATCTGGTGTCCTGCCCGTTCTGCGCGGCGTCCTGGGCAGCCACCGGATTCCTGGGGGCCTACACCCTCGCTCCCCGGGGCGCCCGGCTGGTGGGAGCCGGCTTCGCCGCCATGACGGTGGCCGACTGGTTGCAGTACGCCTGGACGTACACCCAGGAGAAGGCCGAGGGCTGACGGACCGCGCCCACGCTCACGACCGGCCCGGGTGGCCGGTCGTGAGCGTGGGCGAGACCTCTCCGGGGACCTCTATCGAAGTCAGCGGGTCACGACGTGCCGCTCGTCGGGGACACAGTGCGTCATGGTCAGCCCGTTGACGTCCCGCGGCGGGTTGTCACCCAGGGAGCCGAGCCGCTTGCGGTCCTCCTCGGTCAGGTCCTGGCTGGCCAGCGGCTGGAGCCCCGCGACATCCTTCGGACCGATACCGAGTCCTTCGCCGACCTTGAGGCCGAGCTCGTTCTCGACGAGGAGGAAGTGCCAGACCATCCGCTCCTGGACCGCCCGGTCGCACTGCGACAACAGCCCGATGAAGTTGGCCACGAGATCGTCGCGCTCCCACTGCTCCATCAGGAGGTAGCGCTGCCCGGCCTGGAGGTAGTCGTTGGTGCGCGGGATGCGCTTGCGCGTCAGTCGGCCGTGGATCTCCGGACCCACTTCGTCGTGGGTCGGGTACTGGGCCTCCCGCAGGCCGCCGGTGATGGACGGCTCGTAGTTGACGATGGGGTTCTCGCCGCCGCCGTCGACGTGATAGGTCATCAGGCCGTCGCGCTGGTTCGTGCGGACCTCGGCGTTCTTGGCCTGGTTGACGGGCAGTTGCAGGTAGTTGGGGCCGACGCGGTAGCGCTGGGTGTCGCTGTAGGAGAAGGTGCGCCCGACCAGCATCTTGTCGTCGGAGAAGTCGAGGCCGTCCACCAGGACGCCCGTGCCGAAGGAGATCTGCTCGTTCTCCGCGAAGTAGTTCTCCGGCATCCGGTCGAGCACCATCCGGCCGACCGGCTTGGGCGGGAAGTCCTGCTCGGGCCAGGTCTTCGTGTCGTCGAGCGGGTCGAAGTCCAGCTCCGGGTGGTCGTGGTCCTCCATGACCTGGACGAGCAGCTCCCACTCCGGGTACTCGCCGCGCTCGACCGCCTCGTACAGGTCCTTGGTGGCGTGTCCCAGACCCTCGGCCTGTACGTTGGCCGCGTCCTCCTCGGTCATGCTGCGGACGCCCTGCTTGGGCATCCAGTGGTACTTCACCAGGAGGGACTCGCCCTGTTCGTTGACCCACTTGTACGTGTTGACGCCGAAGCCCTGCATGTGCCGGTAGTCGGCGGGGATGCCACGCGGGCTGAACAGGTTGATCAGCATGTGCATGGACTCGGGCGTCTGCGACATGAAGTCGAAGATGCGCCGGGGCTGCTGCTCGAACGTCACGGGGTCCGGCTTGAGTGCGTGGATGACGTCGGGGAACTTGATCGCGTCCCGGATGAAGAAGACGCCCAGGTTGTTGCCGACCAGGTCCCAGTTGCCGTCTTCGGTGTAGAACTTGACCGCGAAGCCGCGTGGGTCGCGGGCCGCCTCCGAGGAGTCGCGGCCTCCGATGACCGTCGAGAAGCGCACGGCGACATCGGTGCGCTTGCCGCGCTCCTGGAAGAGCTTGGCTCGGGTGAAGCGGGCGATGGGCTCGTCACCGAAGGCGCCGTACGCCTCGAAGTACCCGTAGGCCGTCACGCCGCGGGCGTGGACGACGCGCTCGGGGATGCGTTCGCGGTCGAAGTGGCTGATCTTCTCGAGGAACTGGTAGTTCTCCAGCGTCGCCGGGCCGCGTGAGCCGACGGTGCGCTGGTTCTGGTTGTCGTAGACCGGATGGCCCTGCCGGTTGGTGAGCGCCTCCCGACCGTCGTCCGACGCGGGACCCTTGCTCGATACATCCGTCACGTTCGTCGTCTCCTTCGACCCGAATGTGTTCGTTTTGCTCCGATTCATAAAGCTATGCGAGGTTGCAGACCGGAGAGCTGACGGGCAGGTGACCCTGTCAGCGCGTCGGCCCCGTACGGCTCAGCCGTCCGTGCCGCCCTCGCCCTGTTCCTTGTCTCCCTCTGCCTGCGACGGCGTCGTCCGGGGAGGCTGGGTCCGCTCGTTCTCCGCCGGCTCCCCCGCCTCGTCGTCCGTCGTCTCGCGCTCGCCTTCGGCCTTGGACGGGGTTGGTTCGCTCATCATGTGTCCTGCCTTCGGTCCTCACTGATGCCTGTTGGGTCGCTCCTTCACGTCCCACCACCTTCCTCGGCCCCTCCCCCGCGTTACAGCAGCAGCACGAGCGCGTAGACGAGGAAGAACGCCGCCACCAGCGCCACAAGGCCGATGATCACGGCCAGCGGCCCCTTCGCCCAACCCTTCGGCGGATTGTGCGTCTCCTCCGGACCCGCCCCCGACATGCTGCTCTCGGCGGGCGGGGTCTCTCCCGGTGGCACGCCCCCTCCGGGTTCGAGTCCCGTGGAGCCTTCGGGATCGGGATCGGGGCCCGGCAGGTCCGGGTCGGGGTTCGAGTCCGGGTGGTGAGAAGGAGTCATGTGATCCAAGTTCCCACGCCGTCCGAGCCCTCACCTCTCCACAGCGACCGATTTGGGCCCGTGCGCGACTCGGGGCCCTGCGCGGTGATTGCGTCGCGCTCTCGAAGGGTCCGCAAGCGCGCATGACCGAGCCTCGAACCGAGGCGGCAAGCGAACCGTCCATCGGCCCGCCCTGACGCCCCACCCGACCCTCCTGGCCCTTCGTCCGGCCGGGCCCCGGCCGTGGCCACGAGGAGGGTTTACGACCGACCGGCCTGGTACTACCGCCCGGTGCACCCGGAGGACAGCCGAGGAAGCGCACGGGCACGGCCGACGCGCGGCCGTCGCCCACGTGGACCTGTCCTGACTGCCCGTCCCGCCTGCCCGACGCCGGGAGGCCGCCGACGGCCTCGCCCGAGTGGTTCGGCCGAAGCGATGTGGCGGCCCGCGTAACAATGTCCCGCCTACCGCCAGTCGAGGCACCCGTGGCTCACACCGATCCGCCCGTCTGCCGCCTGGTGCGCTGTGGGGCGTGGCGCCCGCGATGGCGGTTGGCCGTTGGCAGCTATCAGCCAGTCGCTCACAATGCCTCGCGCGCTCGCCCCGGCTACGGCCCGGTACGCGCCCTGGCGCCGCCTCGCCGACCACGTCCGTGCGGGCCCGCTACCCGCCGCCCCAGAAATGTGGTGGCCGCGTGTATCGCCGCCACCACATCACTTGTGCCGGTCATCTCACACAGCGTGCCTGCGCGCTCCTCGCGCGCCCGAGCAGTCTCGGGCGTCGAGCGTCGCTCGTCCTCCAGGACCGCTTCGGCATAGCGAGTCAACGCCTGACGCAGATCGATCGCCATGGACAGCAGCACTTCTCTCTCCTTACACAAACGTCCGGTACGCCGGGCCCCGGGCCCAGCGTCAGCTCATCTGCCGTGCCGATTGCCTCGCAAGCGGGCGTGCCGAACAGGGCTTTGGTCCCCGTTCGAGTCGTTACGCCCATCGCGTCCGGCCATGGGTCTATGCCAGTGATCAGTCGGTTGTTCCTGGCATCGCGCCTCCAAGAGGAGCGACTTTGCGCCGTGTTCAGCGTGTATGACCTCCGCGTGCCCTGGGCACCCGGTCTGCGTGCACAGGTCCGGCCACCTCACGGCCGGAACGCCCATCGACCGGCAAGGAGTTCCACGTGACCACCGCACGCGACATCATGACCCCCGGCGCCGAGTGTGCCGGGGCGGAGGAGACCATCTCGCAAGCTGCCGCCAAGCTCACCGAGCTCGACGTGGGGGCGCTGCCCATCTGCGGGACTGACGACCGCCTCAAGGGCGTCCTCACTGACCGTGACATCGTCATCAAGGTGCTCGGACAGGGCAAGGACCCGTCCAAGGTCCTCGTCGGGGAACTCGCGCAAGGCGAAGCCGTCACCATCGGTGCGGACGACAGCGTCGACGAGGTTTTCGCGACGATGACCAACCACAAAGTGCGGCGGCTACCCGTGATCGACGGGCACAGCCTCGTAGGCATGGTCGCACTTGCCGATGCTGCTCGCGCCCTGAGCGACCCCAAGGCCGGACAGCTCCTGGAAGCCCTCTCGACTGACTGACGCCCAACCGCAAGAGCCCTGCCCCTAGGAGGGCAGGGCTCTTGGTCCGGCCGCGAAACGCGGCCCGCAACCGCTCGATCTCCTCTGTCAGACTGCCCGAGGCCAGTGGGGCATTGTCCTGCACCGTCGGCAGCCTCGTCGACGGGCTCGCCACAGCGCCGACTGCGTCCCGGGCGCGCCCCGCGTGCGTCCCGTAGATCTTCAGCCGCGTTGCGCCCGATGGACACTGACGGCATAGCCGCCACCTTCGTACGGGTCGCCGTCCCACGTCGCGAAGCGGTCTACGAGGGTGAGGCGGGCCTCGGCGCAGTAGGCGTCGAACTCGGGCAGGGTGATGGTGGGCGGTACCGGCAGGTGCGCTTCGTCCAGGCCGAATCCGGCGACCATGAAGCCCCCGGGACGCAGGACCCCGGCCAGGCGGCTGACCACCGCGGCCTCAGTGCCCGAAGCAAGGAGGGGGAAGATGTTGCCGGCGGCGACCACGAGATCGAAGCCCGCCCCCGCCTGGAGTTCGGCCGGGTCGAACGTGGCCAGGTCTGCCTGGATCCAGGGCAGTTCGGGCGCCTGCCTGCGCGCCACGGCCAGCATGGAAGCGTCCAGATCGACCCCGACGCAGTCATACCCGAGCTCCGCCAACCGGATCATGACCCGGCCGGTACCGCACCCGGCATCCAGCACCCGCGCTCCGGCGGGCACCAGCTTGGCGCACAACCCCGCCTCACCGTGCATGTCCTTGCCGCTTCCCTCCAGGGCGGCGAAGCGGGCGGCATAGTCCTCCCCGGATGTCCCACCGGTCAACTCTTCCCAACGGCTCATGACAGACACGGTAGACGCATGAGACACCTGCGCAGCAGGCGTGCTCGGTCTCTACCAGCGCACCGGCACCTCGCTCAGGCTCCGCATGAGACTGGTGCGCCACTGCGGTGTGCCGTCGCCGTCGAAGGCCAGGCGCGGGAAACGGTCCAGCAGGATGCGCAGCGCCACGGTCGCTTCCAAGCGGGCCAGCGGGGCCCCCAGGCAGTGGTGCAGGCCGTGCCCGAAGGCGAGGCGTGCGCGGGTCACGCCGGGATCGCGGCGAATGTCGAACCGTTCGGGATCGCAGAAGCGCGCGGGATCGCGATTCGCGGCGGCGATGGAGAGCACGACACGCGCCCCGGCCGGTATCCGCGCACCACCGAGGGCGATCGGTTCGGCGGTGTAGCGGTAGGTGCCCGCTGGTGCGGGCGCTTCAAAGCGGAGCGTCTCCTCCACGGCGCCGGTCAGCAACTCGGGGTCGGCGCGGAGGGCGGCGAGCTGGTCGGGGTGGCCGAGCAGCAGGTGGACGGCGTTGGCGATGAGGTTGACGGTGGTCTCATGACCCGCGACCAGCAGCAGGAAGGCCATGCCGAGCAGTTCCTCCGGGGTGAGCCGGTCGGCGCCGTCCCCGTCGTGGGTGCGGACCAGGGCGTGCAGCAGATCGCTCTCCGCCGCGTCCGGCAGCCGCCGCTTCTGCTCCGCCAGCCCCGCGAGGTACGCGGCCATCTCCTGCGAGGCGCGGGCTGACTGCTCCGGTTCGTCGAGGGCGACGACCTTCGTGGACCACGCGCGGAAGGCGGCCCGGTCCGCGTCTGGCACACCGAGCAGCTCGCAGATGATGGTGAGCGGCAGCGGATAGGCGTAGGCGGCCACCAGGTCCGCACGGCCCTCGGCGGCCACCGCGTCCAGCAGCGCGTCGGCCGCTTCCTGAACGCGGGGCCGCAGCGCCTGGACGCGGCGGGCGGTGAACTCGCGGGCCACCAGCGTCCGTAGGCGGGTGTGGTCGGGCGGATCGGTCTGGAGCATGTTGCGGCCCACGGCGTACAGCCCGTCGTCCTCGAAGTCGGCAGAGTGCCGTACGTCGTTGCGCAGCCTGGGGTCGGCGAACGCGGCGCGCGCTTCCTCGTACCCGACCACCAGCCACGATTCGCCCCCGGTGGGGAAACGTACGTGATGGACAGGCCCGCGGGAGCGCAGTGCGGCGAAGGCGGAGTACGGGTCGGCGGTGAAGTCCTCGGTGAGGTCGGCGAGTCGGACGGTGGGCTGCTGCGTGCGCATCGATGGCTCCCGACAAGAAGTGGGGAATACTCCCCGTTTAGGTGACAGGGGCGACCATACAGGAAGCGGGGAATGGCCCCCGCTTCGAGGTCGCCAGGAAGCCTGCGGTCAGGGCGCCGGGCCCTGGAGTCGCCGGGTCATCGAGTCGCCGGGGCACGGGGTCGGCGCTCAGGCCGAACTGCGGATGACCGGACGGGTGGGGGTGATTACGGTCGGCGAGGTGGCGGACGGCTTCCCGGGCGCCGCCGCGGTTGTCGGCGTCGACGTACGTGTAGACGTCGCCGCGATGCACGGGGCCGAGGAGGACAGGAGTCGACGAAGAGCCGGTTCTGAGGTTCGGTGACCACCACGGCGACGGCGTTGTTGCGGCGGGTGACGAGCCTCCTGGCAGCCTGATTCAGCACATATCCAAGCTTCTCCAGCGCTTCCCGAATACGTTCGGCAACCACTGGCCGCACCGTCGGCTCGCCGTTGATCATCCGCCACACCGTGGACTTCGACACCCCTGCTCGCGTCGCCACGTCCTCAAGGGTGGGGGGTTGCCCTATCAGCCTTTCAGCCAATTCCATCTCCAGCTTCCGCAGTTCAGCGTTACCGCTGGATACGACAGTCGCCCGTGGGGCCATACCCAGCGACGAGCCGGTGGAGGGGCAGTCAACACGCCTCGCGGAGCAGCCACTTGATGCGGCTCGGTATCACGATGGCGGTATCGGCGCCAACAGCGCCTGGCAGCCCGGGTGTTGCCGGTGCCGACCGCTCAGAAAACTCCCGTTGTCACAGGTCACAAGGCGCCCCTCCCATATCAAGGCGCCGCAGGTGATCACCGGCCAGTTGAACAAGCTTCAAAGGTTGACCACAAATTACACACATCCCCTCTTCAGACCGGCGCCAATGGTCTAGATTGACCGTGCTTCACAGGCGGACACGAGCGACAAATGATGATCTATAAATCCGGTGCCATGAACGATCAGTAGTCGCGTATCCCGGCGCCGGGCTCGGGGGAGATCAATTCGTGCTGCCCGAAAAGGGCTTGGGGTGTGGGGAACACCCGGGGTTTCCACGGGGTCTTGCACACGTAAGGGGGCCGACAGGGCATGCGTGTCCGTTGGCGCCTGGGTGGGATGTTCGAGTAACGCCGCAATAGCCGGGATGTCATTCGCTGGGGGCGGGGACCTCCCGGGGGGAGGAACAGCGTGGCGTGGCGGGAGGCGGGGGCCTCCCGAGGGGAGGACACATCACGGGGGGCGGGGGCCTCCCGAGGGGGAGGAACCGTGTGGAGCGAACGCGTCGAGCCCACTGACGACCTGGGGGGGTCTGTGCAGCAGGGGGAATTAGTCAGCCCGTTTCCACCGGCGCACAGGCGTCCGGGGAACGGGTCAATCACCAAGCCACCGATCGACTGGGAGCAGCGCTACCGCCGTGCCGTGATCACCAGCGATGCCGTGGTCACCGCCCTCGTGGTGGGGGCGATCGGAGGCTTCTTCGGGGTCCGGGATGCCGCGAACTGGCACGAGAAGTGGCGCATCCTCGCCTTCGGCACCGAGCTTCTCGTGATCGGAGCGCTGGCGGCGAACCGGGCGTGGGCGCCGGCCGTGCTCGGCCAGGGCGCCGAGGAGTTCCGTCGGCTCGGGCGCTCACTGTTCACGGCGGCCGTCGTACTGTCGCTCGGCGGGATCGCCCTCACCTCGCGCAACATCAAACTCTGGATATTCGTCGCGATCCCGGCGGTCGCCCTCGTCATCATGACCGAGCGGTATCTGTTACGCCTGTGGCTGCACAGACATCGCAAGGAAGGACGGTGCCTGCGCCCGGTGCTCGCCGCCGGGAGCCCGGCCACCGTACGCGACCTCATCGCCCGCACCCGTAAGCTCCCGCACCTGGGTTGGCGAGTCGAGGCGGTGTGCACGCCGGACGGTTACGGGCTCGACGGCGATCACCTGGATGGAGTGCCGATCGTGGGCCGGCTGACGGACGTCGCCGACCACGTCCGCCGCGACGGCTACCGAGTCGTGGCGGTCACACCGGACCCGCACTGGTCACCGGACGGACTGCAGCGACTGGCCTGGAACCTGGAGGGCAGCGACGCCGAGATGGTCGTGGCTCCCGTACTGATGGAGGTGGCCGGACCGCGGCTGCACGTCGACGCGGTGCTCGGCATCCCCCTGCTGCGGGTCAGCATGCCGACCTTCTCCGGGGGCCGCCGGGTGGTCAAAGGGGTCGTGGACCGGACGGGCGCGGCAGTCCTGCTGATGCTGTTCGCGCCGCTGATGGTGCTCGTCGCGTTGCTCGTGCTGATGGACAGCCGGGGCGGGGCGGTGTACCGCCAGCGCAGGGTCGGCAAGGACGGCCGCGAGTTCACCATCTTCAAGTTCCGCACCATGGTCGTGGGAGCCGACGGGGCACGTGCCGAGCTGGCCTCCCGCAACGAGGGTGCGGGGCTGCTGTTCAAGCTCCGCCGGGACCCCCGGGTGACCCGAGTGGGAGCGGTGCTGCGTCGTTACTCGATCGACGAGCTGCCGCAGCTCTTCAACGTGCTCACCGGCTCGATGTCGCTCGTCGGCCCGCGGCCTCCGCTACCGGAGGAGTCCGCTGCGTACGGCCCGGACATCCGGCGGCGGCTCCTGGTCAAGCCCGGGCTCACCGGCCTGTGGCAGATCAGTGGACGCAGCGACCTGCCCTGGGAGGAGGCGGTCCGCCTCGACCTGCGGTACGTGGAGGACTGGTCGCTCGCCCTGGACACAGTGATCTTGTGGAAGACGCTGCGTGCGGTGCTCCAGGGCCAGGGGGCCTACTGATGCGACTCATGCGACTGATGCGCGGGGACCGTGGTCCGGCCGGCGCACGGAAGGCACGCCGGAAAGGCGTGCCTGGGGGGAGGAACGGGATATGAGGGTCTGCGTCTTAGGGCTCGGCTATGTGGGCTGCGTGTCGGCCGCGTGCCTGGCAGGCATGGGTCACGAGGTCACCGGGGTGGACGTCAGCCAGGTGAAGGTCGACCTGGTCAACGACGGCAAGGCCCCGGTGGTCGAGGAGCGAATCGGCGAGCTCGTGGCCGAGGCCGTGCGGACCGGAGCGTTGCGCGCCACCAGCGACGTCCGCGAGGCGGTCATGGGCAGCGACGTGTCGCTGGTCTGCGTGGGTACGCCGTCGGAGCCCAACGGCAGCCTGTGCACCACGTACTTGGAGCGGGTCACCGAGCAGATCGGCGCCGCGCTGGCCGAGCGGGGCGGGCGGCACACCGTCGTGTTCCGCAGCACCATGCTCCCGGGCACGTGCCTGAATCTGCTGGTACCGATCCTGGAGAAGCACGTCGGGGGCACGGCCGGGGTGGACGTCGGGGTCGCGGTCAGCCCGGAGTTCCTGCGCGAGGGCACGAGCGTGCGGGACTTCTTCGATCCACCCAAGACCGTCATCGGCGAGCTCGACCCGGCAAGCGGCGACGTGGTGGCGGCGCTGTACGAGGGGCTGCCCGGCGAAGTCTTCCGGGTGCCGGTCCCGACGGCCGAGGCGATCAAGTACGCGGACAACGCGTTTCACGGTCTCAAGATCGGCTTCGCGAACGAACTGGGCGCGGTGTGCCAGGCGCTCGGGGTGGACTCGCACCAGGTGATGGACGTGTTCCTGGCCGACCGGAAGCTCAACATCAGCCCCGCCTATCTGCGACCCGGCTTCGCCTTCGGCGGCTCCTGCCTGCCCAAGGACCTGCGCAGCCTGGTCCACGCGGCGCAGCGGGCCGACGTCTCGGTGCCCATCCTCTCCCACGTACTGGCCTCCAACTCCGACCATCTGCAGCGCGCGGTGAAACTGGTCGAACGCACCGGCAAGCGCCGCGTGGGCCTGTTCGGACTTTCGTTCAAGCCCGGCACCGACGACCTCCGCGAGAGCCCGCTCGTCGAGCTCGCGGAGAGACTCCACGGCAAGGGCTACTCCTTGCGGATCTACGACGCCAACGTGAGCCTCTCGCGGCTGATCGGCGCGAACCGGGAGTACATCGAGACCCGGCTGCCGCACCTCGCGCAACTGATGGCGGACTCCGTCGACGAGGTGCTCGCGCACGCGGACGTGTGCCTGGTCGGAACCAGGGATCCGGACGTCCTCGCGGCGCTGCCCCATGGCGACGGACCGGTGATCGTCGACCTCATCCACCTTCCTGACGCCGACGCGCGCCGAACCGAACCGGGGTACATGGGCCTTGCTTGGTAACACATCGTTCGATGACACAAGTGGTGGCGACCGGAAAGACCGGCGCGCGCTGATCCTGGTGGAGAACCTGTCGGTGCCGTTCGACCGGCGGGTGTGGCAGGAGTGCACGACGCTGCGCGACGCGGGCTGGAAGGTGCACGTCATCTGTCCCCAGGGGGAGAAACGGGACACGGAACCAGAGGCGGAGATCGACGGGGTGCGGATCCACCGCTACCCGTTGCGCGCGGCCACCGGAGGACCGGCCGGCTACCTGCGGGAGTACGGATCGGCGTTGTGGCATACGGTCCGACTGGCCCGGAAGGTCGGCCCGGTCGACGTCGTCCACGCCTGCAACCCGCCCGACCTGCTGTTCCTGCCGGCACTGTGGATGAAGCGGCGCGGAGCGCGGTTCGTCTTCGACCAGCACGACCTGGTTCCCGAGCTGTACCTCTCCCGGTTCGACCGCGGCGAAGACCTGCTCTACCGCGCCGTGTGCGCGCTGGAGCGGCGGACCTACCGCGCCGCGGACATCGTGCTCGCCACGAACGAGAGCTACCGCGACGTCGCGGTGCGCCGTGGCGGCCGGCGACCGGAAGACGTGTTCGTGGTACGCAGCGCACCCGACACCGCACGGTTCCAACCCGTGCCACCTGAGCCGGAGTTGAAGCGCGGCAAGCCTCATCTGCTGTGCTACCTCGGCGTGATGGGCCCGCAGGACGGCGTCGACTACGCCTTGCGTGCCCTTGCCAAGCTGCGCGACGAGGTCGGGCGGAGCGACTGGAGCGCGGTGTTCGTCGGCGGCGGCGACACCTACGACGCCATGGTGGAACTGTCCCGGAGGCTCGGGCTCTCGGAGCAGGTGCACTTCACCGGGCGCATTCCGGACGCCGACCTGGTGCGCTACCTGTCCACCGCGGACGTGTGCCTCTCCCCCGACCCGCACAATCCGCTCAACGACGTGTCGACCATGAACAAGGTTCTGGAGTACATGGTGATGGGCCGGCCGATCGTCTCGTTCGACCTGCGCGAGGCGAGAGTCTCCGCCGGTGACGCCGCCGTCTACGCGCCCGCCAACGACGAGGCCGAGTTCGCCCGGCTCGTCGCGCTGCTCCTTGACGATCCGGAGCAGCGGGAGCGGATGGGCAAGATCGGCCAGGAGCGGATCAGTGGAGAGCTTGCCTGGCGGAACTCCCAGCGAGCGCTGCTCGCCGCCTACACCGCTGCCTGCCGTGACCACACCCCCGTCTCGGCGGGCGGCCGGACAGGGCGGAGGCAGCGCCGTTGAGTGATGACCCGATACGCCTGGTCACGATCGGGCGGATCTTCCGTCGGCGCTGGCGACTGCTCGCCATCGTCGCCGTAGTGGGCGCGCTCGTCGGCTACGGCACCTCTGTGGTGTTCCCGCCGAGTTACACCACCTCGGCATCGGTGCTGCTGCCGGGGCAGTGGGAAGAGCGCGAAATGCTGACCCAGGTGGACGTCGCGACCAGTTCGTCGGTGACCGACCGTGTGGCCGACAGGCTCGGCTGGAGCGGAGTCAGCGGCAGCGAGCTGCGGGACCAGGTGGCCGCGAAGGCGACCAACGGGAACATCATCAAGATCTCGGGTACGGCAGAGACTCCGGAGCGCGCGCAGCAGCTGTCCGACCAAGTGGCCCGGCAGTTCGTCAAGTTCGCCGCGGGGATCGCGGGCGGCGCCACCGACACCGAAGCCCCCTCGGAGCCCGAGGCGCTGCGGAAGAAGGTCGAGGAGACCAACCGCCGCATCACCGACCTGGCCGACGCGGCCGATCCGGGGCGGACCGTCGAGAGCGTGCAGGCCCGCACCTCGCTCGAGAAGCTGCGCACCTCGCTGGAAGAGGCCATGACGAAGCTGGACCGGGCCGACCCGGCGAACGACAAGGCCGGCATGGTCGTCATGGGGTCGGCCGCCCGGCCGACCGGTGAGGCACCGCCGACGAGAACGCAGCTCATCGTCGCCGGGGCGCTGCTGTTCTTCCTGCTGGCGGTGATCGGCCATCTCACCGCCGCACGGATGAACCGCCGGCTGCGCACCGAACCGGAGATCGCCGCGGCGCTGGGCTCGACGTTCCTGGGCGCCGTCGACGTACCCGACGAACCGCCGGTGCAGCGGTCGGGAGGCCGTGGCGCGCGGGCTCGGCTCCGCCGGCTCCTCGGCCTCGACACCCGGTGGGACACACCGACCCCGCAGAGGTCCGGCGACGAGGCCGGCAGGCGGATCCGCTACCGGCGGGTGTGCGCCCGCCTCCGTGCTCAACTGCCAGGCCTGCGGCGGCTGTTGGTCGTCGTACCGGAGGGTGACGAGATCGCCCGCCGGGCGGCCGCGCAGCTCGTCGCCTCGGCCGAGAGCGACGCTTCCCCAAGCTCTTCGAGCAAGGGGTACCCCATGCTGCGGGTGGTGGAAGTCTCGATGGACCGGCCGACGGTGCCGGACCGCGACACGGAGTCCGGTGCCCTGGTCGTCCTCAGCGCGGGCAACTGGACCGCGGAGGAGATCGCCGGCATCGCCGAGGCGTGCGCGGACGGCAGGCACGAGGTCGTCGGCGTCGTCGTCGCCGGCCCGGTCCGGGTCCGCACCACGACTTCCGCCGAGCAGCCCCCGGACCACGCCGATCCGGCGCTCGCGGTTCGCGGCCAGGCGACGGGAGGTTCAGCGTGACGACCACGACATCGGAGTCGGCGGCCACTCCGCTCTTCGACCTTCAGGCGCTGCTGGTGGCGGTGCGCAGACGCCGCCGCCTCTGGCTCTCCATGGCGCTCCTCGGCCTGCTCGTCGGCGCGGCGCTGGCGGTCCTGCTGCCGCCGCCACCGAGCGCGGTGACCAAGGTGCTCGTCGCACATGCGCAGGACCAGCCGAACGACACCGGAACGCTGATGCGCACCGATGTCGAGGTGCTGAGAACCACGCGGATCGCCGACCAGGCCCTGCGGTCCCTCAAGTCCTCGGAGAAACCCGAAGACTTCATGGAGGACTACCGGGGCACCGGCTTGACCAACAACGTGCTGCAGATCGACGTGACAGGCGACAGTGACGCGGACGCGGTGGCCCGGGCCAAGGCGCTGGCCGACGCGTTCGTCGCGGACCACCTGCGACGGATGCGGGACACGGCGAAGGCCGAGGCAAAGGCCCTGCTGGACCAGCGTGACCGCATGCGGGGCGAACTCGCCGAAGTCAACGAGGAGATCGGGGACCGGTCGCCGGGTACGGAGACCGACCCGCGGGCCTCGGCGAGCATCGAGTCGCTCTTCGCCCGTCGGGCCGAGCTCAACTCCCGGATCGCCGATTTCGACGAACGCGCCGCGGACGCGCGCACCGGCACACCCCAGATCATCGCCGGTACACAGATCGTGGACGCTCCCCGCGCGCTGCGACACTCCATGCCCAAGGCCGCTGTCACCAACGCCGCGATCGGCCTTCTCCTCGGGCTCGTCCTCGGGCTCGCGGTGGCCGCGATCGGCGCGGTGGTGGCGAACCGCCCCGTGCTGCGGCGGGAGATCGCGACGAACCTGGGCGCCTCGGTCATCGCGGAGCTGCGGCGCGCGTCCCGCCTGCCGGCCCGCCCCTGGCAGCGACGACGGACCCGGAAGGCGCACGAACGGCTCACCACCACCCTGGCCCGCACCGTGCGCGGCTCCGCGGAACCGGTGTCGCTGCTCGAACTGGGCTGCGCGCGCACCACGAGCGAGCTCGCCCTGGACGTCGCCAGGACGCTGGCCGCGGATGGGCCGGTGGTCGTCATCGACGGTCTGCCCGGCCCCCAGCTCTCGGGCCGACGCCCGAAGCCAGGAGACCCGACCGTGGTCAGCGGTGAACGTGCCACGGCCGTGGCACGTCAGCAGCGCCGGCTCGGCGTCGGCTCGGTCGCGCCCGGCACGGCGTGGACCGACCTTCAGTACCTCGGTACCCAGACCGTGCTCGTCGTGCGTGCCGGGCACGGCAGCGCCGCATGGCTGCACACCGTGGCGCGGCAACTCGCGGACCAGCGCATTTTGGTGATCGGTGTGGTGCTGATCGACCCCGACCCGCGTGACCGGACCGACGGCACGCTGTGGGACGGGATGCACATCGCGCTACGGGGCCACAGCGAGCGGCTGGCCCGGCAGAACGGGATGAGCGAGCAGCGCACGGAGCGATCGGCGACGTGGGCCGCACGGGTCCCGGACAGTGACCAGGAGGCGCGCTAAGACATGTGTGGCATCGCAGGCACATACCGATGGCCGGACGGGAAGGTCGTGGCAGACCGCCTCACCGACACCCTCGCCCACCGCGGGCCGGACGGGTCCGGCCGCTACAGCCACCGCGCCGGGGACGGCGAAGTGCACCTCGGGCACCGCAGGCTGGCCATCATCGACCTGTCGGAGACCGGCGCCCAGCCAATGGTCTCGGACGGCCTCTCCCTCACGTACAACGGCGAGCTGTACAACGCGCCGGAACTGCGGACCGAGCTGGCCGCCGCCGGGGTGCGCTTTCGCGGTACCTCCGACAGCGAGGTGCTGCTGGAGGCGTGGCGGCGCTGGGGAACCGGCTGTCTGCCCCGGCTGCGCGGCATGTTCGCGTTCGGAATCTTCGACGAGCGCACCGGCGAACTGGTGCTCGTCCGCGACCAGCTCGGCATCAAGCCGCTGTTCCTGCTCCGGCGCGGCGAGGGCCTGGTGTTCGCCTCCGAGCTCAAGGCGCTCGCCGCCGTGACCGGCGGGTCGCTGGAAGTGGACCACGCGGCGCTGGTGGCGTCCCTGCTGTACTACTGGGTGCCGGACTCGCGTTGCGCGTTCCGCGAGGCGGAGAAGCTGCCGCCGGGGAGCTGGCTGCGGTGCCGGCCCGACGGCCGGGTGGAGCGCGGCCAGTACTGGAGCCTCAAGGACGTCGCCGCCGAGGGCCAGGACCGGGCCCGCAGCGGTGAGCAGCCGGACCTGGCCGCGATCGTCGAGGAATCGACCCGGCGGCATCTGCTCTCCGACGTACCCGTGGCGACCTTCCTCTCCGGCGGTCTCGACTCCAGCTACCTGACCGCGCTGGCCGCCCGGGACCGACCCGGGATCTCCGCGTACACGATCGGGTTCCGCGCCGAGGACGCCAAGTTCGAGGCGATGCCGGACGATCTGCGCTATGCCCGGCAGGTCGCCGAGCAGTTCGGCGTCGACCTGCATGAGATCGAGATCGCTCCGAACGTGCTCGACCTGCTGCCGCGGATGACGTACCACCTGGACGAGCCGATCGGCGACCCCGCCGCGATCAACACGTTCCTGATCTGCGAGGCCGCCCGGGAAGCCGGGGTCAAGGTGATGCTCTCGGGAATGGGCGCCGACGAACTGTTCGCCGGTTACCGCAAGCACCTGGCCAACACCCTGGCGCTGCGCTACCAGCGCGTCCCGCGGCCCCTGCGGCGCGGCCTGTCCAGGGCCGTGGACCGGCTGCCGGTCGCCACGGCCCGCCGGGGGTATCGGTCGGTGCGCTTCGCGAAGCGGTTCCTCTCCTTCGCCGATCTGCCGGAGGAGGCCGCCTTCCGGCGCAGCTACACCATGTACGACCAGAACGAGCTGCTCGGCCTGATCAATCCGGACCTGGCCGGGACGGTCGACGACGTGTTGACCGAGCACGCGGACATCTACGAGGACAACGACCTGGACGACTTCGTGAACCGCATGTGCCTGGGCGACGCCCGGATGTTCCTGCCGGGCCTGAACCTCGCGTACACGGACCGCTCCAGCATGGCCGCGTCGACCGAGGTACGGGTGCCGTACGTGGACGTCGAGGTGGTCAAGGCGGCGTTCGCCGTGCCCGGTGATCGCAAGATCGTCGGACGGCAGGGCAAGGCCGTCCTCAAGGAGGCGGCCACCTCGATCCTGCCCCGGGAGATCGTGTACCGGCCCAAGGGCCTGTTCAGCGCCCCGCTGCGGGCCTGGATGAGCCGGGATCTGGCACCGCTGGTGCGCGAGGTGGTGAACGACGGCGTGCTCGTCAATTCCGGGATCCTGCGCCGCGACGCGCTGGCGCGGATGGTCGCCGAGGACGCCGCCGGGCAGCGGGACTTCTCCAAGCATCTGTGGCATGTGCTGACCCTCGAGTACTGGTATCGCGGCGCGACCTCTGGCTCCGGCCAGAGCCAAGCGGCCTGACGACGTTGAACGTAGAAATAAGAGGAGCTCGGGTGAAACAGGTCGTTCAGAATTACAAGAGTGGCGAACTGGCGCTGCTTGAGGTACCGGTGCCGGGGTGCAAGCCGGACGGCGTGCTGGTGCGGAGCGTCTACTCGCTGATCTCCACCGGGACCGAGCTCATGAAGGTGTCCGAGGCCGGCATGTCGATGGTGGGCAAGGCCCGCTCCCGTCCCGACCAGGTGTCCAAGGTCATGCAGAGCGTGGCCACCAACGGAGTGCCCGCCACCTACCGCAAGGTGATGGGCAAGCTGGACTCGTACACGCCGCTCGGCTACTCGCTGTGCGGGGTGGTCGAGCAGGTCGGGACCGGGATCGACGACGTGGCGGTCGGTGACCTCGTGGCCTGCGCCGGCAACGAGCACGCCTTGCACGCCGAGCTGAACTGGGTGCCCAAGAACCTCTACGCCCCGGTGCCGGACGGCCTCGCGCCCCGGCACGCGGCCTTCGGCACCGTGGGGTCGATCGCGATGCAGGGCGTGCGCCGCGGCGAGCCACAGCTCGGCGAGGTGGCGCTTGTCATCGGCCTCGGTCTCATCGGGCAGCTGGTGGTGCAGCTCCTCACCGCCTCGGGAGTGCGCGTCGTCGGAGTCGACCCCGACCCGGTGCGCTGCGAGCTCGCCGAGCGCGTGGGCGCCGCGGCCTGCGGCGATCCGGCCTCCGCGGCCGTGGAGAGCGCCGTCGCCGAGCTCACCGGCGGTCACGGCGTGGACCAGGTGTACCTGGCCGCCGGAGGCGCCGGCAACCAACCCGTCGAGCTGGCCGCCCGGTTGAGCCGGGACCGCGGCCGGGTCGTCGACATCGGCAAGTGCAGCCTCGACCTGCCGTGGAACGCGTACTACGAGAAGGAACTGGACGTCCGGTTCTCCCGCTCCTACGGCCCCGGGCGCTACGACCCGGCGTACGAGCTCGAGGGACGCGATTACCCGATCGGCTACGTGCGCTGGACCGAGCGCCGCAACCTGGCGTGTTTCCTCGATCTCGTCGCTCGCGGCAGCGTCGACGTGGAGCCCCTGATCTCCCGCATAGCCGACTTCGACGACGCCGTCGAGACGTACCAGAGCCTCAAGGACGGCGACCTGAAGGCGGTGGCCGTGCTGTTCCGGTACCCCGGCCCCGCCGGCCCCCCAGCGGAAGCGGTGGCCCCGGCGGTGGCCGTGCCCGCGGTGAAGCGACCCGGCGGCCAGGTGTCCGGCCCGGTCCGGTCCACCACGACGCCGGTGCGCCTTGCCTTCGTCGGCGCGGGAAACTACGCGACGTCGATGCTGCTGCCGCATCTGGCACAGCGCGACGGCGTCACGCTGTCGACAGTGGTCACCACGACGGCGCTGTCCGGAGCCAACGCGCAGCGGAAGTTCGGCTTCGCCGAGGCGACCACCGATCTCGACGCGGTGCTCGGCGACAAGTCCATCGACGCGGTGTTCGTGGTCACCCGGCACAGCTCCCACGCCGAACTGACCCGCAAGGCCCTGCTCGCCGGCAAGACCGTGTTCGTGGAGAAGCCCCTGGCCCTCACCGAGGACGAGCTGGCCGGCGTGCTCGCGGCCGTGGAGGAGTCCGGCAACGACCGGCTGCAGGTGGGCTTCAACCGCCGGTTCGCGCCGATGCTCCAGGAGGCCGGGAAGCGGTTCGGCGCCCGGACCGGCCCGGCGAACCTGCGCTACCTGGTCAACGCGGGCCAACTCGGGCACGGCAGCTGGTACCTGCGACAAGGCACCGAGGGTTCGCGGTTCGTCGGCGAGGGCGGCCACTTCATCGACACGGCGAGCTGGCTCCTGGGGGCCGACCCCGTATCGGTGTACGCGGTCGCCTCGTCCGGCAACGAGGACCTGCAGGTCGTGCTGCGCTACCCGGACGGGTCCACCGCCACCATCAGCTACGTCACCACCGGCCCGGCCGGCTTCCCCAAGGAGACGCTGGACCTGGTCGCGGACGGCCGTGCGCTGCGGCTCGACGACTTCGTCCGCGCCTCTGTCTACGGCGGCAGCCGCAAGCGGTGGGTCAGTTCGCGGCTGCCCAAGGCCCGCGACAAGGGCCAGAACGCGGAACTCGCCGCGTTCATCAAGGCCGTGCGGTCCGGCGGGCCGATGCCGGTGCCGCTGGAGTCCCTCGTCGCCACCACGGCGGCCACCCTCGCCGTGCCGGCCTCTCTGGCCGCCGGGGCTCCGGTGTCGTTGGCGAGGGCGTGATGACCACGAGCGCCGGCTGGTACCTCCGGCGACTGTCCCGGATGGGGCCGCGGGAGGTCGGCGGCCGGGCGAGCGACGCGGTACGCAGGCGCCGGTGGCGGTCGGCGCGGCCGGTCTTTCCGAGCGTGACCGGCGCCCGGTTCACCGCGGTACTGCCCGCCGGGACGATCGCCGCCGTGGAGCCGGAGGCCGCCAAACGCCTCGTCGCCGAGGCCGACCGGCTGATGGAGGGGCACGCCGAGTACTTCGGGGTGCCCCGTCACGACCTGGCCGACCCGGACTGGTGGTACGACCCGAAGACCGGGCGCCGGGCTCCGTGGGGCTACGCCTTCGACGTGCCCTACCGCAACGAGGACGCGGTCGGGGACATCAAGCAGATCTGGGAGCTGTCCCGGCATCAGTACCTCACCGTGCTCGCCGCCGCCTACGCGGTCACCGGGGAGGAGCGGTACGCCGAGCGAGTGGCCGAGCACCTGCGGTCGTGGTGGGCGGCCAACCCACCGCTGCGCGGCGTGCACTGGATCAGCGGCATCGAGCTGGGCATCCGGCTGCTCTCCTGGGTGTGGATCCGCCGACTGCTCGGCGGATGGACGGGCGTGACCGGTCTTTTCGAGGACAATCCGGTGGCGCTGAACCAGATCTGGCACCACCAGCGCTGGCTGTCCGCCTTCCCCAGCCGGGGTTCTTCGGCGAACAACCACGTCATCGCCGAGGCCGCCGGGCAGTTCGCCGCGGCCTGCGCGTTCGGATGGTTCCCCGCCTCGGCCCGCTGGCGGGCCGAGGCACTGCGGTCGCTGGAGCGGCACTTGCGCGGCAACACCTTCCCTTCCGGCCTCAACCGCGAGCTGGCCACCGAGTACCACGGACTCGTCCTTGAGCTCGGCCTGGCCGCGGTGGCCGAGGCGGATGCCGCAGGTGTGCCGGTCCCCACGTCGGTCCGCCTCGTGCTGCTGCGGATGACCGACGCGCTCGCGGCCGTCGTGGACAACCGATTACGGCCGCCTCGCCAGGGGGACGCGGACGACGGGCACGGTCTGGTCGTGGACGGCGCGGGCACCGACCGCTGGGCCTCTTTGCTCGCCACCGGGGGCGCGGTGTTCGGCCGGCTCGCCTGGTGGCCGGAGGTGACCGCCACCGATGTGCGCACGCCGCTGCTCGCGGCGTTCATCCGGCCGTACGCGAAAGACGGAACACCGGCCGTGACCCGCCCGGCAAGGCGGCCGAATCACTTCGCCGACGCGGGCATGACTATCCTGCGCGGTCCGGAAGAGATCTGGTGCCGCTGCGACGGCGGTCCGCACGGCTTCCTGTCCATCGCCGCGCATGCCCATGCGGACGCGCTGTCCGTGGAGGTCCGGCACGACGGGGTCGACGTGCTCGCCGACCCGGGAACGTTCTGCTACCACGGGCAGCCCGAGTGGCGGCAGTACTTCCGCTCGACCCTCGGCCACAACACCCTGGAGCTGGACGGCGCGGACCAGTCAGTCTCCGGCGGCCCGTTCCTCTGGACCCGCCACGCCCGCACCCGCGTCCTGGCCGCGGACACATCCGACAAGGGTGTGACCCGCTGGTCTGCCGAGCACGACGGATACCGGCGCTCCGTGCACCGCCGCCGAGTGGAGCTGACAGGCACGAGCCAGGAGCTGCGGATCGTCGACGAGGTGCGCGGCCCACGCCGGGCCGTACGACTGGCGTTCCACCTCGGCCCCGCGATCGCCGCGGAGCTGGTGGGCGATTGGGCCATGCTCACCTGGACCCGGGACGGCGAGGACCGTTTCGCGGTGCTCGACCTGCCAGGACAGTTGCGCTGGCAGGCACACCGCGGCGAGAGCGATCCGCCGCTGGGCTGGTACTCCCCTGGCTTCGGGCGCAAGGAGCCCACCACCACGCTGGTCGGCACGGGTTTCGCCGACGGCACGGAGGGGTTCACCACCGTACTCAGGTTCCGGGACTAGGGAAGGAGGACGCGTGGGGTTCAAGTGGCGCAACCGGGCATGGCCGACGGCACCGTTGGCGCTGGCCTTGCTGGCCGCGACCGGCTGTACGAGTTCGTCGGACGGCCCGGCCAAGTCGACCAGTACACCGTCGACGTCCGGGGCGCCGTCCGCGTCCGGGGCGCCTGCCGCGTCCGTGGCCCGGGTGTGCGCCAAACCCGCGGCCGGTCCCGCGAAGGCACCGAAGGGCGCGGTGACGGTCGATCCCTCGGTCGTCGGTGACCTGGCCGCGAAGACCAAGAGCAGCCCCGCCAACACGACGTTCTGGCTTCGACCGGGCAAGCACAGGCTTGAGCCGGACCGTTACGCCCAGGTCATGCCCAAGAAGGGCAACCGCTACCTCGGGGCGCCGGGCGCGGTGCTCGACGGCCGCAAGACCAACAACTACGCGTTCAGCGGCACCGCCCGTGACGTCACCATCCGCCATCTGACCGTGCAGCGCTTCGTCGCGCCGACCGACGAGGGCGTGGTCAACCACGACATGGCCGATGGATGGGTGATCGAGCACGCGAAGATCCAGTACAACTCCGGCGCCGGGCTGATGGCCGGTGCCCGCCAGAAGGTCCGCGCCAGTTGCCTGCGCGACAACGGACAGTACGGAATGAACGCGTACAAGACCGGTGACTCCATCAAGGGCCTGGTGGTCGAGGGCAACGAGATCGTGGGCAACAACACCGGCGACTGGGAGCGGCGCAAGCCCGGCTGCGGCTGCACCGGAGGCATCAAGTTCTGGGCCGTCAACGGCGCCGAGGTACGCGGCAACTGGGTGCACGACAACCGCGGGGTCGGGCTCTGGGCGGACAACAACAACAACGACTTCCACATCGAGAACAACCTGATCGAGGCCAACGACGGTGCCGCGGTGATGTACGAGACCAGCTACAACGCGGTCATCCGGAACAACACGATCCGGCGGAACAATTGGGTCGAAGGCCGTAAGTACGCAGGCCGGGGCGACAACTTCCCGTACGCGACCATCTACGTGTCCGAGGCCGGCGGCGAACCACGGATCCGCGCCCGCACGGACAAGATCGAGATCTACGGGAACGTGCTGGAGAACAACTGGAACGGCATCACTCTCTGGGAGAACGCCGACCGGTTCTGCAACAGCCCCGCCAACACCTCGACCGGTTACTGCACGTTGCTCGTGAAGGACACCGACCGCTGCGCGAAGCCGGCGATCTCCAAGGCACCGCTCTACGCCGACTGCCGGTGGAAGACGCAGCGGGTGGACATCCACGACAACCGCTTCCTGCTGGACACGTCGGTCGTCAAGTGCGAGACGGAGTGCGGCCGCATGGCGGTCCTCTCCAACTACGGCACCTACCCGAAGTGGTCGCCCTACAAGGGCAAGCGGGTGGCCGACGCGATCACCCACAAGCAGGACAACCGCTGGCACGACAACGTCTACCGAGGGCCGTGGAGCTTCGTCGCGGAGAACACCGACCAGAGCCTCGACCCCGGCCAGTGGCAGGAAACGCCCTACCGGCAGGACACGGACAGCACCTTCGCCCGACGGGCCGGTGGTTGAGATGAGCGGGGACCTGATGCGCGGTGGGCCGCCGCGTGGCCCGGCCACGGCGGACACACGGCCCGGTGCGGAACCACGCCCTGCCCGCACACCGAAGGCCGTCGGTGTCGCCTGGGCGTTGCTGGGCCTCAACACGCTCGGCTCCGCCGGGGCCAAGACCATCGTCCCGCTGCCCCGCTCCCTCATCCAGATGGCCACCATGGGCGCGCTGGTCGCCGCGTTCGCGCTGGCCCTCGCGCTCAATCTCCGGCTGCGCATCCGGGCCAGCGCCTTCTTGCTGCTGCTCACCCTGCTGCTCGTGCCGAGCGTGATCTCCAGCGCGAACCTGGAAGTGGGGTACGGCGCGCTGTTCCGCTGCGCCCGGCTGGCTCTCTTCGTCGCCACGCTGTGGCTGCTCAGCCGCTGGTGGAACGGCGACCTGACGTTCGTCCGGCACCACATCCGTATGTACTTCGCGGTGCTCGGGTCGGTGGCCGCCGGCCTGGTCATCTCACCGGGCGCGGCGATGCCCGAGCTCTACGGCGGTCGCCTCGTCGGCGCGTTGTGGCCGCTCACCCCGCCCCAGATCGGCCAGTACGCCGCGGTCATCATCGGGCTCACCGTGCTGCTCGTACTGGGCCGCCGGATCGACAGGGCCGGCGCGGCGGTGGTCATCGTGCCGTCACTCATCCTGCTCGCGCTGACCCATACCCGGACGGCCACGCTAGGTCTGCTCATCGGGGTGGTGCTCGCGATCGGCTCGCTGCTCCTGACCAGCGCCGCCGCCCGCAGGTTCTTCACCTGGACGGTGCTGTGCGCCACGGTCGCCGCGGTGGCGTTCAGCTCCGCGCTGCAGGCGTGGTTCCTGCGCGGACAGAGCCAGGAGAACTTCTCCAACCTCACCGGCCGGGCCAAGGTCTGGGACGCACTCCTCGCGGCGCCCCGGTCGACCTCGGAGCGGGTGTTCGGCATGGGCCTGGGCGACAAGTCGTTCGGCGGGCTGCCCATCGACAACAGCTGGCTGGCCGTCTACAACGAGCAGGGGCTGATCGGTGTCACCCTCGTGGCGGCGCTCGTCATCGTCCTCGGGGGCGTCGCGTTGCTGCGGCCCCCGTCGCTGCAGAGAGCCTGCGCGATCTTCCTGATCAGTTACGTCGCGATCTCCTCGTACACCGAGGCCGGTCTCGGCGACGCCTCGCCGTATCTGCTGCATCTGGCCCTGGCCGCCTCGCTGCTCGCGGCCCCTGTCACGGACACGCCCCTGCCGACAACAGCCGAAGTTCCTCGACGACGTATCCCCCGATGGGCCAGGAGGTGACCTGAGCATGCATGTCCTTGTGGTGCACAACCGCTACTCCTCGGCACAGCCGAGCGGAGAGAACAGAGTCGTCGACGAGGAGGTGAAGCTGCTGCGCGCGGCCGGCCACCGGGTCGAGGTGTTCGAACGACGCAGCGACGACATCGCCGCCCGCTCCCTCCTGGCCAAGGCCGCGGTGCCGCTCCTCGTGCCATGGAATCCGGCGGTCCGCTCGGAACTGGCCACCCTGCTCCGCACCGAGCGGCCGGACGTGGTGCACGTCCACAACGTCTTCCCGCTCCTGTCGCCCGCGGTGATCGCCGCCTGTGCCGACGCCGGCGTGCCCGTCGTCGCCACGCTGCACAACTACACCCAGGTCTGCCCGCCCGGCACGCTGCACCGGGACGGCCGGCCGTGCTACGAGTGCGTCGGCTCCAAGGCGGCGCTCCCCGCCATCCGGCACGGCTGCTACCGCGACTCCCGGCTTGCGACGGTGCCGCTCGCGGTCAGCCTGGCGGTCAACCGGCGGCGGTGGTGGTCCGGCGTGGAGCGGTTCTTGTGCATCTCCGCGGCGCAGCGCGACGTCCTGGTGCGATCCGGCATGCCGCCCGAACGGCTCACGGTGAAGCACAACTTCGTGCCCGACCCGGGCGCCCGCCGATCGGGCGACGGCGAGCATGTTCTCTACCTCGGGCGGCTCGCGGAGGCCAAGGGAGTGCGGCTGCTCATGACCGCGTGGGACCAGATCACGGCGAGCGGCGGTGTGGGCGTGCCGCTCGTGATCGCCGGCGCGGGGCCACTGGAGCCAGAGGTGACCGCCTGGGCGGCGGGCCGGGACGACGTGCGCTACGTCGGTCTGTACGACCCCGCCCAGTGCCGGCAGGCCGTCGCGCGGTCGGTGGCCGTGGTGGCTCCCTCCATGGCCCTGGAGACGTTCGGCCTGGTGGTCGCGGAGGCGATGGCGGCGAACGTCCCTGCCGTCGCCGCCCGACACGGCTCCTTCGTCGAACTCGTCGAGGAGGGCGTGACCGGGTCGCTGCACCAACCGGGCGACGCCGCCTCGCTCGCGTCCTGCCTACGTCGGATCACGGCCGAACCGGCCCGCAACCAGGAGATGGGCCAGGCGGCCCGGCTCCGTTACGAGCAGGGTTTCAGCCCGGCCGTCGGCCTTGAACGACTGATGGACGAATACCGAGCCGCGATCGCGGGTCGGCCCGGCGGCGGGGACAGCCCGCGGCCGGCAGGAGAACCAAGCACAGGCTCGCGGTGGGGGCACCGTGCGAGCAGAAATGGGGGAAGTAGATGACACGATGCCGACTCTGCGGCTCGGCGGCGATGGGGAGCGTCGTCGATCTGGGGGCGACCCCGCCGTGCGAGAGCTTTCTCGCCGCGGACCAACTGGACGAGCCGGAGCCCGCGTACCCGCTGCACCTGCGGGTCTGCACCGAATGCTGGCTCGCGCAGTTGCCTCCACTGATCACGCCGGAGGAGACGTTCAGCGAGTACGCGTACTTCTCCTCCTTCTCGACCTCATGGGTGGAGCACGCGCGCACCTTCGTCGCCGACGCCGTGGAGCGGGTGGGGCTGGGCCCCGACGCCTTCGTGGTGGAGGTCGCGAGCAACGACGGGTACCTGCTGAAACACGTGGTGGACCGGGAGATCCGCTGCCTGGGCATCGAACCGTCGGTCAATGTCGGCGCCGCGGCACGGGACGCGGGCGTGCCCACGCTCACGGAGTTCCTCAGCCCGGACACCGGCTCGGCCGTCCGCGCCGAGCACGGCCCGGCGGACCTGGTCGTGGCCAACAACGTGTACGCGCACATCCCCGACGTGGTCGGGTTCACCGAAGGGCTGCGCGCCCTGGTCGCCGACGACGGCTGGGTCTCCATCGAGGTGCAGCACCTGCTGACCCTAATCGAGGAGAACCAGTACGACACGATCTACCACGAGCACTTCCAGTACTACACGGTCGCGTCCGCGACCCGGGCACTCGCGAGCGGCGGACTCACGCTCGTGGACGTCGAGTTGCTGCCCACGCACGGCGGCTCCATCCGGCTGTGGGCCCGGCCGGCCGAGGTGGCGGGCGAGCCGACCCAGCGCGTGGCCGAGGTGCTCGACCGGGAGAAGGCCGCCGGACTCCAGGAGCTGTCCGGGTACACCGAGTTCTCCGCTCGGGTGGCGAAGGTGCGCCGGGACCTCCTCAAGTTCCTCATCACAGCGGCCGAGCGCGGTCAGACGGTCGTCGGCTACGGCGCCCCCGGCAAGGGCAACACCCTGCTCAACCACTGCGGCATCCGGCCCGACCTGCTCGCGTACACCGTCGACCGCAATCCCTACAAGCACGGCAGGTTCACGCCCGGCACCCGCGTCCCGATCCTGCCGCCGGAGCAGATAGCCGCCGACCGACCGGACTACGTCCTCGTCCTGCCGTGGAACCTGCGGGCCGAGCTGGTCGAGCAGCTGTCCTTCGTACACGCCTGGGGCGGCCGTCTGGTCTTTCCCATCCCGGAACTGAGCATTGTCGAGGGCGCATCATGAAGGTCGTACTGTTCTGCGGCGGCTACGGGCTGCGTATGCGCGCCGGAGCATCCGACGACGTACCCAAGCCGATGGCGATGGTCGGCCCGCGGCCGCTGATCTGGCATGTCATGCGCTACTACGCGCATTTCGGGCACACCGAGTTCATCCTGTGCCTGGGGTACGGGGCTCACCACATCAAGGACTTCTTCCTCAACTACGAGGAGACGACGTCCAACGATTTCGTGCTGCGGGGCGGAAAGACCGAGCTGCTCTCGACCGACATCTCGGACTGGACGATCACGTTCGCGCAGACGGGCGTCGAGTCACCGATCGGGGAGCGGCTGCGCCGGGTACGGCACCACCTGGACGGCGACGAGATGTTCCTCGCCAACTACGCCGACGTGCTCACCGACGCCCCGCTGCCGGAAATGATCGACCAGTTCGCCCGGCGCGACGCCGGTGCGTCGATGATGGTCGTGCCGCCGCAGTCCTCCTTCCACTGCGTGGACCTGGGCGAGGACGGCCTGGTGGGAGGCATCACCGCGGTGAGCGAACTGCCGCTGTGGGAGAACGGCGGCTACTTCGTGCTCCGCCAGGAAGTCTTCGACCACATACCGGAGAACGGCGACCTGATCGCCGACGGATGCGCCCAACTGGCCAAGCGGGGCCGGGCGGTGGCTTACAAGCACCGCGGCTTCTGGAAACCGACCGACACCGTGAAGGAGCGGGCGGCGCTCGACGCCGCCTACGCCCGCGGAGAGCGACCATGGGCCGTGTGGGAACGGGACCCCGCCGGAGCCAAGGCGTGATCCGGCTCGGGACCGGGCGCCTGGACCGGATCGTCGCGGTGGGCGCGCACTGCGACGACATCGCCATCGGCGCGGGCGGCACGCTCCTGACGGTGTGCCGCGCGCGGCCGGGCATCCGCGTCGACGCGCTGGTGCTCTCCGGCGGCGGCAGCGAGCGGGAGCAGGAGGAACAGGCCGCGCTCGCCGCCTTCTGCCCGGGGGCCGAACTGCGCCTGACCGTGCTCAAACTGCCGGACGGCCGGATGCCGACGCACTGGGACGAGGCCAAGGCCGCGGTCGAGGAGCTGCGCGGTCAGACCGAGCCGGATCTCGTGCTCGCCCCGCGCACCGATGACGCGCACCAGGACCACCGCGGCCTGGCGCAGCTGATACCCACCGCGTTCCGCGACCACCTCGTGCTCGGCTACGAGATCGTCAAATGGGACGGCGATCTCGGCCGTCCGGCGGCCTACCAGCCGCTGTCGCCGGAGATCGCCGAGCAGAAGGTGCGACTGCTGCAGGAGCACTACCCCTCGCAGCGGCACCGGCCCTGGTACGACCGGGAGGCATTCCTCGGTCTCGCACGGATCCGCGGCATCGAATGCCACGCGCGCTACGCCGAGGCGTTCGCGGTCACCAAACTCACTCTCGACCTGGGGGAATGAACCTTGCGCGTACTGCTCACCGGACACCAGGGGTACCTGGGCACCGTCATGGCCCCGGTGCTCACAGCCGCCGGACACGAGGTCGTCGGTCTCGACGCCGGCCTGTTCGCCGACTGCGTCCTTGGCCCGCCACCCGCGGACCCTTCGGGGCACCGGGTGGACCTGCGCGACGTCACGGCCGCACACGTGGCCGGGGTGGACGCCGTGATCCACCTGGCCGCGCTGTCCAACGACCCCCTGGGAGCGCTGGCGCCGGACCTCACCTACGACATCAACCACCACGCGTCGGTACGCCTTGCCCGGCTGGCCCGCGAAGCCGGGGTGCGGCGCTTTCTGTACGCGTCGACCTGCTCGGTCTACGGAGCCGCCGGCGGCGAAGGGTTGGTGGGGGAAGACGCCCCGCTGCGGCCTGTGACGCCGTACGCGGAGTCCAAGGTCCGCGTGGAGGACGACCTGCACGCGCTGGCCGACGGCGACTTCAGCCCGGTGTTCATGCGCAACGCCACCGCTTTCGGCTACTCCCCCCGGCTGCGCGCCGACATCGTGCTGAACAACCTGGTGGGCCACGCGCTCCTGTCCGGCGAGGTGCTGGTGCTCTCCGACGGGACCCCCTGGCGGCCGCTGGTGCACGCAGGCGACATCGCACGGGCCTTCGCGGTTGCGCTGACAGCGCCGCGGGAAGCGGTGCACGACCGGGCGTTCAACATCGGCAGCGAGATCAACAACGTCACGGTCGCCGAGATCGCCGAGCAGGTCGCCGAGGCGGTGGCCGGCGCGAAGGTGCGGATCACCGGGGAGAACGGCGCCGACCCGCGGTCCTACCGGGTGGACTTCTCCCGGTTCCGTGCCGCGATACCCGGCTTCGACTGCGAGTGGACCGTGAAGCAGGGCGCACTGGAACTCGCCGACGCGTACCGGAAGTTCTCTCTGACCCGGGAGGACTTCGAGCGACGCTTCACCCGCCTTGCCGTGCTGAGCGCGGCGTCCGACGCCGGCACCGTCGACGACACCCTGCGGTGGCGCCGATGACCGAGGCCGGTGAAGAGATGCACGCTCTGGTGCAGCGGTTGTACCCGCTGTGCCGGAGCATCACCGGTGACGGTGTGCGCGCCACCCTGGAAATCGTCGGCGAGTACGTCCCGCTGCGGGTGCACGAGGTGCCGACCGGGACCCAGGTGCTCGACTGGACGGTGCCGCAGGAGTGGAACATCCGCGACGCGTACATCGCCGACGGCGCGGGCAACCGGGTCGTCGACTTCGCCGCGTCCAGCCTGCACGTGCTCGGCTACAGCGTGCCGGTGTCGAGGACCATGCCGCTGGCGGAGCTGCGCGGACATCTGCACACCCTGCCGGAGCACCCGTCCTGGGTGCCGTACCGCACCAGCTACTACAAGCCGGAGTGGGGGTTCTGCCTTTCGCAGGAGGCCCTGGACGCGCTGCCGGACGGCGATTACGAGGTGCGCGTCGACTCCGAACTCGCCGACGGGCACCTCACCTACGCCGAGCACGTGGTCCCCGGTCAGGTCCCCGACGAGGTGATCGTCTCCTGCCACGTCTGCCACCCGTCGCTGGCCAACGACAACCTGGCCGGCATCGCGGTGGCGACGTACCTGGCCCGGGCGCTGGCGGAGCGAACGCCTTACTACACCTACCGGTTCATCTTCGCGCCCGGCACCATCGGGGCCATCACCTGGCTGGCCCGCAACGCGGAACGGATCGAGCGGATCAAGCACGGCCTCGTGCTGGCCTGCGCGGGTGACCGGGGCCAGCTCACGTACAAGCAGAGCAGGCGCGGTGACGCGGAGATCGACCGGGTGATGCGGCACGTCCTCGCCACCTCCGAACGCCCGCACAGCGTCGCCGAGTTCACTCCGTACGGCTACGACGAGCGGCAGTTCTGCTCCCCCGGATTCGATCTCGGCGTGGGGTCGCTCAGCCGGACCCCGTACGCGAGCTACCCCGAGTACCACACCTCGGCGGACAACCCGGACTTCGTCTCCCCGGAGGCGATGGCGGACACGCTCGCCGTCTGCCGCGAGGCGTTCGCCGTCCTTGACCGCAACCGGCGCTACGTCAACCTCAGCCCCTACGGCGAACCGCAGCTTGGCCGACGCGGGTTGTACGACTCGCTCGGCGGCCGCAGCGACGCGAAGCAGGCGCAGATGGCCATGCTCTGGGTGCTCAGCCTCTCCGACGGCGAGCACGGTCTGCTGGACGTCGCCGAGCGGTCCGGGCTGCCGTTCAGCGCTGTCGCCGCCGCGGCCGACGCTCTGCACGGCGCCGGACTGCTCAAGAAGTGACACCGATGACCACCGAGGGGGAGAAGACGACGGCACCGGCCGGATCGGCCCGGCAGGGCATCGTCGGCCGGCTGTCCTGGGGCCTCGCCGACCAGGCGGCCTCCAGCATCAGCAACTTCGTGGTGGGCGTCTACGTGGCGCGCTCGCTCGGGCTTGCCGCGTTCGGCGTGTTCAGCCTGGCCTGGGTGACCTACGGAGTGGTGCTCAGCGTCTCCCGCGGGGTGGCCACCGACCCGCTGGTGGTGCGCTTCAGCGGGGTGCCGGTCGCGTCCTGGCGCGGGGCGGTGGCCCGGTCCTCGGGCGCCGCGCTGGGCGTCGGTGCCGCCATCGGCGCGGCGTGCCTGGCGGGCGGGCTCGCGGTCGGCGGCAGCGTGGGGCTCGCGTTCGCCTGCCTCGGCGTCATGCTGCCGGGGCTGCTGCTCCAGGACGCCTGGCGGTACTCGTTCTTCGCCGCCGGGAGCGGACGCAAGGCGTTCGTCAACGACGTCGTGTGGGGCGTCGCGCTCGTCCCGGCCATGGTGGTGGCGGCCCATGTGGGCAGCGTGGCCGCTTACGTGCTCGCCTGGGGCGGGTCCGCCTCGGTGGCCGCGGTGTACGGCTGCTTCCAGTCCGGCATCCGGCCGCACGTGACCGGAGCGCGCCTGTGGCTTCGCGAACACCGCGACCTCGGCTACCGGTATCTGGCCGAGAACACCTGCGTCAGCGGCGCGAGCCAACTCCGGGCGTACGGGCTCGGCGCGATCGTCGGGATCGGCTCGGTCGGCGCGGTTCGTGGTGCCGAGCTCCTGCTCGGCCCGTTCATGGCCGTCCTGATGGGTCTCTCGTTGGTCACCGTCGCGGAGGCGGCACGGGTGCTGCGGCGGGCCCCGCACCGTCTCGGCGTGTTCTGCCTCCTGCTCGGCGGCGGTCAGGCCGTCGCCGCGCTGCTCTGGGGCGCGGCGCTGCTGCTGATGCCGGACCGGGTCGGCGAGCTCGTGCTCGGCGGCGTCTGGCACTCCGCCTCCGAGCTCATCGTGCCCGCCACTCTCGGCGTCGCGGGCGCCGGCCTCGGCACCGGCGCGGCAGCCGGACTCCGCGCGCTCGCCGCGGCCCGGCGCAGCCTGCGCAGCCAGCTTTTCGCCTCCGCCTGCTATGTCGGCGGCGGACTCGGCGGAGCGGCCGTGGCCGGCACGGTCGGCTCGGCCTGGGGCGTCGCCGCCGCGACGCTCTGCGGCTCGGCCGTGTGGTGGCTGCAGCTGCGGTCCGCCGTGCGCGAGCGCCACGACCATCCCATTCCCGAAGTGAGGACGCAATGACCGCCCAACCCCGGCTGAGCATCGGCCTGCCCGTCTACAACGGCGAGGAGTACCTCGCGCAGGCGCTCGACGCCTTGCTCGGCCAGACCTACGAGGACTTCGAGCTGGTCATCTCCGACAACGCCTCGACCGACGCGACCCAGGAGATCTGCGGCAAGTACGCCGCACAGGACTCGCGTATCCGGTACATCCGGCTGCTCCGGAACATCGGCGCCGCGCCGAACCACAATTACGTGTTCACCCAGTGCCACGGCGAGCTCTTCAAGTGGGCCTCGCACGACGACCTGTACGCCAGGAACCTGCTGCGGCGCTGCGTGGAGGCGCTCGACGAGCGGCCGGAGGTGGTCCTCGCCCACTCCGGCCAGGCGGTCATCGACGAGGACGGCCAGGTGAAGGTCCCCTACGAGTACACGCTCGCCACCGACTCGCCGCACGCGCCGGTGCGCTTTCGCAGCATGCTGTTCGAGCCGGGCGGCGACGACTTCTACGGCGTGATGCGGGCCGACGTGCTGCGCCGGGTGAAACCGCACGACAGCTACCACCACGCGGACCGTACGTTCGTCGCCGAGATCGGCCTGCACGGGCCCTTCCACCAGGTGCCGGAGCTGCTGTACTTCCGCCGCGACCACCCCACCCGCGCCGAGCGGGCCAACCCTTCCAAGCGTTCCCGGTGCGTCAACCTGGACCCGCGCCGGGCGGGCCCGCTGCACCCGACGCCCCGGCTGCTCGTCGAGTACGTCTGGGGTTTCGTCGCGGCGATCCAGCGGGCGCCGTTGTCCGCGGCCGACCGTCGTGCCTGCTACCGGCACCTGGCCGCCTGGATGAGCAGCCGGGCCCGGCCCGGCTCCGGCGAGCGGGTCGAGGACCGCGCCCCGGTCGACCCGGGCCGGCTCGACGTCTCCGTCGATGCCCTCGTCGCCGGCCGTGAGGGCAGGCAGGCATGACGTCCGCGGACGAGACTCCGGTACGCGTCGGGGTGTTCGGTCTGCTCGGCTCCGGCAACCTTGGCAACGACGGGTCGCTCGAGGCCGTGCTCGGCTATCTCCGCGCCGAGCATCCGAACGCGGTCGTGGACGCGCTGTGCGGCGGACCCGAGGTCGTCGCGGCCCGGTACCGGATCCCCGCGACACGGCTGCACTGGTACCGCGGGGAGTACCGGACCGCGTCACGCGCCGGTGCTGTCGCGGCCAAGGGGCTCGGCAAAATCGTCGACGCCGTCCGCACCGCTGCCTGGGTGCGTCGGCACGACGTGGTGATCGTGCCGGGCATGGGCGTTTTGGAGGCCACGCTGCCGCTGCGGCCGTGGGGCTTCCCGTACTCGCTGTTCCTGCTCTGTGCGAGCGGCCGGCTTTTCGGCACGCGGGTCGCGCTGGTCGGCGTGGGCGCCGCCGCCATCGGCAGCCGGCCGACCCGGACTCTGGTGCGGTGGTCGGCGCGGCTCGCCGCTTACCGGTCGTACCGGGACGCCCTGTCCCGCGACGCGATGCGGGCGATGGGCGTGGACACGGCGCGCGACGAGATCTACCCGGACCTCGCCTTCGCCCTACCGACGCCGGCGGCAAGCGCTCCATCGGGCCCAGCGGGCTTGCCGGGCCCGGTCTGTGTCGGCGTCATGGCCTTCCACGGCGGCGACGACGACCGCGCCCGGGCCGAGGAGATCCACCGGTGCTACCTCGACGGGACGACCGGGTTCGTCCGCGCGCTGGTCGAGGAGGGCAGACAGGTCCGGCTGCTCACCGGCGACGAGGTCGACCGGCCGGTGGTCGCCGCGATTCTCGACGCGGTGGACTCGCCGCTGGTCACCGCCGCCGAGGCGGCCTCGCTCGCCGATCTGATGAAGGAGATGGCGGCTGCCGAAAGCGTGGTGGCGACCCGGTACCACAACCTGGTCTGCGCACTGAAGGTCGGCACACCGACACTCGCACTCAGCTATGCGGCGAAGAGCGACGCGCTCATGGCGGACATGGGGGTCGGCGCCTACTGCCACCCGGCCCGCGAGGTCGACGCCGACCGGCTGCTCGAGCAGTTCCGGGCCCTTGAACGACGATCGGCGGAGCTGCGGCGGATCCTCTCCGAACGCAATCTGGTCGCCGCCCGGCGCCTTGAGCACCAGTTCACCGCCTTGACCGCGGCCCTGTTGCCGACGACCGACCACACCCACGCGATGCGGGAGACTCCTTGAAAGCGACCGAAGTCCCGGCGATCGACGGCGCGTACCTGTTCGAGCCGACGCCGTACGCCGACGAACGCGGCTTCTTCTGCCGTACTTTCGACGCCGACGTGGTCCGCTCGGTGGGCCTCGACCCGGACTCCTTCCTCCAGGACAGCCTGTCCCGCTCGGTCCGGGGCGTGCTGCGCGGCCTGCATCTGCGCTCCGGCGCGGGCGAGGCCAAGCTGGTGCGGTGCTCGTACGGACAGATCTTCGACGTCGTCGTGGACCTGCGGGCGGACTCGCCGACGTACCGCAACCGGGCCTTCTTCGAGTTGTCCGGCGAGACGCAGACGACCCTCTACATCCCGGCGGGGTGCGCGCACGGCTTCCAGGCGCTGACCGAAACCGCTGACACCTCGTACCGGATCGACCGCCCGCACGATCCGTCCGAGGACGTGACGATCGCCTTCGACGACCCGGAGCTCGCCATTCCGTGGCCGCTGCCGGTCACCTCGATGTCCCCGCGGGACCGGGAGGCGCCGAGCCTCGCCGAGGTCCTGAAGCACAAGGAAGGATGAAGACGGCGTGGACAACGAAGAGTTCGGCCTGCCGAGATCGCGGACGGCGAACGAGCGGCTGCACGCCCTGATCCCCGGTGGCGCGCACACCTACGCCAAGGGCGACGACCAGTACCCCGAGGACCTGGCCCCGGTCATCAGCCACGGCCACGGTGCCCACGTGTGGGACATCGACGGCAACCGCTACATCGAGTACGGCTCCGGCCTGCGGTCGGTCAGCCTCGGCCACGCCCACCCACGCGTCATCGAGGCGGTACGACGGGAACTCGACCGCGGCAGCAACTTCGTCCGGCCTTCCATCGTGGAGGTCGATGCCGCGGAACGCTTCCTGACCACGGTGCCGACCGCCGACATGGTGAAGTTCGCGAAGAACGGCTCCGACGCCACCACCGCCGCCGTACGCCTCGCCCGCGCCGCCACCGGGCGCCGGCGAGTGGCCATCTGCGGCGACCATCCGTTCTTCTCCGTCGACGACTGGTTCATCGGCACCACGCCGCTGTCCGCCGGCATTCCGGCGGCGACCACCGAACTCACCGTGGCGTTCCCGTACGGGGACCTGGCCGCCACGGAGGAACTGCTCACCGGGTACGAGGGCGAGATCGCCTGCCTGATCCTCGAACCCGTCGGCCGCGCCGAGTACCTCGTGGGGCTGCGCGAGCTGGCCGACCGGCACGGCTGTGTACTGATCTTCGACGAGATGATCACCGGGTTCCGCTGGTCCGAGGCGGGTGCCCAAGGGCTGTACGGCGTGGTCCCCGACCTCTCCACGTTCGGCAAGGCGCTGGGCAACGGATTCGCCGTCTCCGCGCTGGCCGGACGCCGCGAGCTGATGGAGCGGGGCGGGCTGCGTCACTCCGGCGACCGAGTGTTTCTGCTGTCCACCACGCACGGCGCGGAAACGCACGCGCTGGCCGCCGCGATGGCCGTGCAGACCACCTATGCCGAGGAGGGCATCACCGCTCGGCTGCACGCCCTGGGCGAGCGGTTGGCCGCCGGTGTCCGTGAAGCCGCGGCCGGCATGGGCGTCGGCGACCACGTCGTCGTCCGGGGCCGGGCCAGCAACCTGGTTTTCGCCACCCTCGACGAGAAACTGCAGCCGTCGCAGCACTACCGCACGCTGTTCCTGCGCCGGCTCCTCATGGGCGGGGTGCTCGCCCCGTCGTTCGTGGTGAGCAGCGCGCTCAGCGACGCCGACATCGAGCACACCATCGAGGTGGTGGCCCAGGCATGTGCCGTCTACCGGAAGGCACTTGACGCCGGTGACCCCACTCCCTGGATGGCGGGGCGGCCGGTGAAGCCCGTATTCCGCCGCTTGGCGTGAGGTGACATGGCCCGCCATGACGTGACGTGGCGTGAGGTGACCTGACGCCACGTGGCGCAATGTGACGCGACGTCAGCGGCGTCCCCGCGGGGCGGCGTCGGCCGCCCGGTCGGCCAGTGAGTCGGCCGACCGGTCGACCAGCCACGCCGTCGCCGGAACCACCGCCAGCGCGGTGCACCAGCCGCCCAGGACGTCGGTCGCGTAGTGCGCGCTCAGGGCCACCTGCGCCCAGCCCATGGCGGCGCCGGCGACCAGCGCCACGGCGAGCACCAGTAGCGTGGCGGCCTTCCTGCCGAGGCCGAGCCGGCCGGCGGCGAGCAGCGCCACCACCAAGGCGAGGGCGGTGAAGAAGCCAGTGTGCCCGCTCGGATAGGACAGGTTGCCGTCGCCGTGGATGGTGCGCCCCGCCAAGGGCTTGATCAGCGTCGTCGTCACCACGGTCATACCGGCGCCGCCTACGACGAGGACCGCCCCCCGCGGCAGCCGAAGCAGCAGACAGCCCGCCACGGCGGCCACGACCAGCGTCGCCGCCCCGGCGGGCTCCCCCCAGAAATCCGTGGCCAGAGCGACGTACCGCCACGGCGGCCGCACGCTGTCCGCGGTCGGCTCGACGACCCATCGGTCCACCCTGCCGGGCTCGCTGTGGCCTGCGTACAGAACCCCGAGCGTGACGACCACCAGCGCGGCGAGGGCCGCGATCAGTCCGAGCCACGCACGCAGCGGCGGGGGCAGCACCGCGGGCGTCGGCCGCCCGGTCACACGCACCCGCGGAAATGTAATTCCGCTCCGGGTCCCGCTTCGGGTTCCACTCCGGCCAGGCGATCCAACGCGAGCCCCCCGTCGTGTCCGACTCCCCCTCCAGCGACCATGACCGCACCGCGGATCAGCCTCTGCTTCGTCACCCTAACCAACGACCCGGTCGCGCGGCACGCGTTCCTCCGCGCTGTTTGACCTTGACACGGTGTCAAGGTCTTCACTGCTCGGCGAGGAGGTGGTCCAGATGACCGTCACTAGAGGGGACACAGAGGCGCTACGAGCACTTCAGGGGCTGGAGGACGGCCGTTCGTCGGTCCGACTGCGAGCCGCTCTGGCGGTCGGCACGGCGCCTGACCCGCGCTTCGTCGACAAGCTCATCGAGCGATGCGCGATCGAGCCGGAGTTTTTCGTCCGCGACATGCTGACCTGGGCGCTCACCCGCCATCCGGTCTCCATGACACTCCCCGAGCTGGTCCGCGAGCTCCGCTCGGAGCGGGCACAGGCCCGCAGCCAGGCGCTGCACACGCTGTCGAAGATCGGGGACCGGCGGGCGTGGCCTGCGATCACGGGGGCGTTGCTCTGCGACCCCGACGAGGAGGTGGCCCGTAGCGCTTGGCGGGCCGCGGTCATCCTCGTGCCGGATGGCGAGGAGTCCGCGTTGGCCACGGTGCTTGCGACGCAACTGGGGCGCGGTGAGCGGGAGACGCAGCTGAGCCTCAGCCGGGCCATGGTCGCGCTGGGGGAAGCGGTTGAGCCGGCACTGCTCGCCGCGACGACGGCTCCAGAGCCACGAACGCGCACGCACGCGCTCGCCACACAGCGGCTGCTGCGCGACCCGGACGCCGGTTTCGAGTTCGCGATCGAGGAGGCGAAACGCGTGGTGGCCCTCGGCGGGGCCGGCCCGGAGGGACAATGAAGCGTGTTGATCGGTGAGGTGGCGCGACGGTCCGGGGTCAGTGCCCGCATGCTCCGGCATTACGAGTCGCTCGGCCTGGTACGGCCCTCCGGCCGTACCAGCTCCGGTTACCGGGAGTACTCCGGGCAGGACATCCGGCGCATCTTCCATGTCGAGAGCCTGCGGTCGCTGGGACTGTCGCTGCGTGAGATCGGGCGCGCGCTCGACGAATCCGGTTTCACGCCCTCGGCCCTCGTCGGAGACCTCGTCCTGCAGACACGCGAACGCATCGCGGCCGAGACCGAACTGCTCACTCGGCTGCGCCGGATCGATGCCGCTGACCCCGCCGACTGGGAGGACGTCCTCCAAGTCGTCGCGCTGCTCCAGGCCCTGGGCTCGAAGAGCGCCAGTGCGCGTCAGCGTGCGGCCCTCTCCTCGGACGACGAGGTTCCGGTGCCGGTGGAAGCCCTGGTCGAGGCGGTACTGGACGAGACGGACCCGAACGTCGCCGGAGCCCTTCGGTGGGCGCTCGCGCGATCAGGCGACGACGGTGCGGCGTTGCTGGCGCAGGGCCTTTGCTCACCGGTGGCGGCGGTGCGGGAACGCGCCGTTCAGTCCCTCGCCGAACTGCCCGGCGATGAGGCCGGGGCTCTGCTGCTCCAGGCCCTTACGTGCCCCGACGCGGTGGTCCGCGGGTACGCGGCTCTGGCGCTCGGGGCGCGTGGGGTCGCCGATGCGGTTCCCGCGCTCATCGACATGATCGTGGAAGGGCGGAACGACACCGATGCGGCCGACGCGCTGAGCGTGCTGGCGAGCGACTCCGCGAGGGCGGACCACATCGCGACGAGGCTCGTCGACCGCCTCGCCGACGACACCAGCGGAGCGCCCGCACGCGGACGGCTGACGCAGGCGATGGCGGGCATCCCGGGGACGACGACGTCACGTGCGCTCGTCGAGCTTTCCCACGACGAGGACCGTGCCGTCGCGCTGACCGCGACGTACCTTCTCCGGCTGCGCGAAGCGCCCCCGGAAGCAGACACCCCGACGGCCCCGAGCCGAGCCAAGCGACAGGACGGCCGTGCGGGCTCGCGACCGAGCCCTCGCGAGGGGGCGGCGCACGATGACTGATCTCGCATAGTGGTCGCACCCTGGACCCGGATGCCGCTCAGTATGTTTACATGCGCGTAACACAATGAGTGTCACGCGCACGGCAACGGCGCCGAGCGCCCCGACCGGGCAGTACCGGAGTGCGCCGCCAGCGCGCCGCGCCCCGTACTGGATCCCCGGTGTCAGCCGTGCCAGAAAGGGCCCCCTTGACCACGCGATCCGAGACGAAGACGACGCTCGCGCAGTTGCTCGGCGAGATCGAGCACCGCAACCCGGCCCAGCCGGAGTTCATCCAGGCCGTACACGAGGTCCTGGAGACGCTGGCGCCGGTCGTCGCAGCCCGCCCCGAGTACGCCGAGCCCGGACTGATCGAGCGGCTGTGCGAGCCGGAGCGGCAGGTCCTGTTCCGGGTGCCGTGGCAGGACGACCGGGGCCGCGTCCACGTCAACCGCGGTTTCCGGGTGGAGTTCAACAGCGCGCTCGGCCCGTACAAGGGCGGCCTGCGCTTCCACCCGTCGGTGAACCTCGGCGTCATCAAGTTCCTGGGCTTCGAGCAGATCTTCAAGAACGCGCTGACCGGCCTCGGCATCGGCGGTGGCAAGGGCGGCAGTGACTTCCAGCCGCACGGCCGCAGCGACGCGGAGGTCATGCGTTTTTGCCAGTCGTTCATGACGGAGCTGTACCGGCACATCGGCGAGCACACAGATGTGCCCGCGGGTGACATCGGCGTCGGCGGCCGGGAGATCGGCTACCTGTTCGGCCAGTACCGGCGCATCACCAACCGCTGGGAGGCCGGCGTCCTCACCGGCAAGGGCCAGGGCTGGGGCGGTTCGCTGATCCGTCCGGAGGCCACCGGCTACGGCAACGTCCTGTTCGCGGCGGCGATGCTGCGCGAGCGCGGTGAGGACCTGGAGGGTCGTACGGCGGTCGTCTCCGGCTCAGGAAACGTCGCCATCTACACCATCGAAAAGCTGGCCGCCCTCGGTGCCAACGCCGTGACCTGCTCGGATTCGTCCGGTTACGTGGTCGACGAGAAGGGCATCGATCTCGATCTCCTCAAGCAGATCAAGGAAGTCGAGCGCGGCCGGGTCGACGCCTACGCCGAACGCCGTGGCGCCTCGGCCCGCTTCGTGCCGGGCGGCCGGGTCTGGGAGGTCCCGGCCGACATCGCGCTGCCGTCGGCCACGCAGAACGAGCTGCAGGCCGATGACGCCGCCGCGCTGATCCGCAACGGCGTGAAGGTGGTCTCGGAGGGCGCCAACATGCCGACGACGCCCGATGCCGTGCACCTGTTCCAGCAGGCGGGTGTCGCCTTCGGGCCCGGCAAGGCGGCCAACGCGGGCGGCGTCGCGGTCAGCGCGCTCGAGATGGCGCAGAACCACGCCCGTACGTCGTGGTCGGCGGCACGGGTCGAGGAAGAACTGACGCACATCATGAACGACATCCACACCACCTGCCACGAGACCGCCGAGCGCTACGACGCCCCCGGCGACTACGTGACGGGCGCGAACATCGCGGGCTTCGAGCGGGTGGCGGACGCGATGCTGGCCCAGGGCGTCATCTGAACCAGAGCTCCGACGGGTGGGTGGCGAAGAGCGGGTGCGCGCCGGGCAGCGGCGCGCCGCTCTCGCCGACTTGGCGGTGGGCGACGCCGTAGCGGCCGTGAGTGGGTGCAACACCCCGGCAGCCGCGGCATGACCCTCCTCCCGCCCGGCGAGCGAGGCTGCCGCGCGCCGCCGCTCGCCGGGACAGGCCCTGACGCGGCCCGGCCGCAAGGGTCAGGTCTTCCGCTGGTTGTAAGCGTCGGAGGCCCGCTCGTTCAGGGCGCTCCCCCACGTCTGGAAGCGGCCGCTGACCGCTCCCTTCGGCGGCTCGACCTCGGCGCCGCGACGCAGGCTCGGGCGACCGGGGGGCGCCTGCGGCAGCAGGCGCGCCACCAGGCCGTTGAGGCGCGTCGTCGCGGCGGGGGCCACGCCGTGGGCCAAGTCGGCCGCACGGGCCAGAGGCGTCAGGACCAGCCGTGTGCGGCGCCGTACGACGGCCTTGACGATGCGTTCGGCAGCGCGTTGCGCGTTCATCGAGACCAGCGGCGCTCCCGCCACCGTGGAAAACCAGCCGAACTCCTTGCTGCGCGCGCCGCCGAACTCGGCCTGGAGATGCGACCCGGTCCGCATCAGTCCCGGATATACCGCGGTGACGCTGACCCCGCTCGCGGCGAGTTCGGCGTGCAGACCTTCCGCGAAAACGCCCGCGGCCGCTTTCGCGCCGGCGTACGGCAGAAGGTGAGGCACGCCCATGAGCCCGCCCACCGAGGAGATGACGCCCAACCGTCCTCCCCGCTCGCTCTCCTTGAGATACGGAAGCGCTTCGAGGCAGGTGTGCACGGCCCCCATGTACATCGTGTCCATGGCGTCCTTGAACTCCTTGGCCCCGATGGCTGCCAGCGGTGCCACTTGGATGATGCCGGCGTTGGCGATGACGATGTCGGGTCCGCCGCAGGTGTCGTGAGCGGCCCGGAACATGGCGTGCACCGCCTCCTGGTCGCGCACGTCGCAGACCGAGGTGTGAACGGCGACGCCGGGTCGGCGGTGCAGCAGCTTCTTCTGGGCGACCGCGAGCTCGTCGGCGTCACGGGCCGCGAGGATCACTGTGCAGCCGCGGGCGGCCAGTTGGTCGGCCATGAGCAGACCGAGGCCCCGCGACCCTCCGGTGACGAGCGCGGTCTGTCCTGCCAAGGACTCTTCTGTGGTCTGTGCCATGAGCGCTCGGCGCTCCTTTCCTCAGATACCGCGGCACCGCGGCAGCGGCACCACGCGGTCCGCCCGTGAACGGTCGTCGACGCCGAGCGTCGAGTTCCCCGCTCGGGACGCTTCGACCCCTGTGGCGTCAGGACTTCGTTCCGGCGCGCGGGATGTTGCCCGTGTGCCCTCCTGTTTCACCCGGTGTGTACCGGGAACCCGCGCTGTGGTTCAGCGTGAACACGGCACAACCGATCTGGCGGCGCGGCTTGAATCCAGCGCCGCAAGGAGGCGTCATGGAGCTGTGGTGGCGGCAAGCCGCCTGTGCTGATGAAGATCCCGAGTTGTTCTTTCCGGTCGGCACCTCAGGCCCCGCCGAGGAGGACCTGCTCGCCGCGAAGCGGGTGTGCCATCGCTGCCCGGTCATCGACCGGTGCCGGAACTGGGCACTGGAGACGGGGCAGGCCTCGGGCGTATGGGGCGGCATGGGAGAGGACGAACGGTCGCGGCGGCGACGCAGGGCGACGAGGACCGCAGCCCGCAAGAGCCCGGCCAGAACCTGACCCCTTCGTCCTTCACCCCTTCACCGTGTCGGACCGGCCTGGTAAGCCAAGACAGCTCCTCCTTCCGGCGAACTTCCGGCGAGCCCGCTCACGAATGCGGGGCCCTGGACTCTCAACGTAGGCCGATCACGTAGGCGTCGCCTGTTCAGCGGCGGCACCCGGCCGCCGAAACCCACACCTGGGCCGGGATCGCGCCGCTTTACACGTCCGTGTCCCAGCGGCTGTCGAGTGCCAGCTCCGTCCCGTCGTCGGGATGGAGAGCGGCGATGTGTCCGGGGGGCAGTTCGGGCGGAGTCTCCCCCGCGGCCAGGTGCTCCAGGACTTCGGCGAGTTCCTCACAGGCACTCTGCACCGACCGTCGAGTGGCACGCTGTTCGGCGACCATGGCGGACAACAGGAGCGCCGTCAGCGCGGTGGCGCCGTTGAACGCCTGAAGTTTAGTCATGATCTCGATGGCCGACAGGTCGAGAAAGGCGCCCTGCCGCCTGTTCGCCTCGAAGGTGGTCAACACGGACGCGAACAGCGCGCACAGCATGCTCCCGGCCAATTGGAAGCGCAACGCCACCCAGATGAGCAGCGGGAAGACGAGGAAAAGCAGGCTCAGTTCACCGACCACGGCCAAAGGCAGGACGATCAGGGCCGTGAGGGTCAGGAACAGCATCTCCTTCCATCGCCTCAGCCGCAGCGGCCCAGTGGCTCCCACCAGCACGAGCAGAAGCGGAGTGACGAGCAGGACACCCATCGCATCGCCCACCCACCAGGCCAGCCATACGGACCAGAACTCCCCCGTCGCCAGTCCACCGGTCACCACCTGCAGACCGACCCCCGTAGTGGCACTGATCAGCATGGCGCCGAGCCCACCGAGGAAGACCAGGGCGAGGCCGTCGCGCAGCCGTGAGATGCCGAGCCGGAAACCGACCCGGCGCAGCATCAGGTAGGCGCAGAGCGGGCCGACGGTGCTGCCCGCCACGGTGACGAACGTGGTGAGCTGCGGGGTGGTGAGGGACGTGATGATGAGGAAGGACCCCACGGCGATCCCGGGCCAGACCGACACGCCGTAGACGAGCAGTGCGGCAACGGCGAAGCCGGTGGGCGGCCAGATGGGTGTGACGATCACTCCCTCGACGGTGAGGCGCCCGAGCAGGCCCATACGCCCGGCCACGTAGTAGCAGGCGGCCACGGCCAGTGTCTTGAGGACCACCTCCAGGGACAGCCGGAACCGCCGAGTCACCAACACAGCAGCCATCAGACACCGAGCGGACCACTTCGGCCATGCGAAGGCCCCTGTCCGTGTCCCGTCGCGTCCCGTCGCGTTGCGTCCCGTCGCGTCGTGTCCCTTCACGGCGCGTCGGGTGGGCGCCGCTACAGCGCGCCGCCGTCGTGGCCCACGACGAGGACGGCGGCATCGTCCTCATGCCCCACCGTGTCCGCCAGCCGCATCACACCCCCTACGAGAGCGTTGATGCCCAGCCCGGCAGCGGTAGTGATCTCGGCGAGCCGCATCACCCGCCGCAGGCCTTCGTCGAGACTCAGTGACGGCCCCTCCACCACCCCGTCGGTCAGCAGCACGACGACGCCGTCCGTGGTGAGCCGGTGGCACACCACGGGGTACTCGGCGCCTTCGAGCACGCCGAGCGGAGGCCCGCATTCCCCCTCGTCGACACCGGACCGGCCGTCGGCCGTGGCCCAGATGTGAGGAATGTGGCCGGCCCGAGCGCACTCCAGGACGCCGGTAGCCGGGTCGAGCCGGAGAAAAGTGCACGTCGCGAAGAGGTCCGCGCCCAAGGAGATGAGGAGGTCGTTGGTGCGCGTGAGCAGTTCCCCCGGGTCACCCGTGACGGAGGCCAGCGCGCGCAGGCCCACACGGACCTGCCCCATGAACGCCGCGGCCTTGATGTTGTGTCCCTGTACGTCTCCGATGGACAGCCCGATACGGCCGTCGGGCATGGTGAAGGCGTCGTACCAGTCGCCTCCGACGTTGAGCCCGTGATTGGCGGGCATGTAGCCCACAGCGAGCCGGACGCCCGGAGGCTCCGGAAGATCGTGCGGCAGCATGCCGCGCTGCAGGGCCACTGCCAGCTCGACCCGGGAGCGCTGCATCTCCGCGAGCTCCCGTGCCCGGGCAGTCAGAGCCCCGAGCCTGGCAAGCAGCTCGTCGCCGTCGTCGGCCGCCTGCGTACGGAACATCGATCGCCCCGGTTCCGCGAGAGCACCTCGCGTCAGTTCAGCTGTCCTTCGCCACGTGCACCACTGGCACAACCTCGCCCACAACTCTGCCCGGAGATGACGGCGGGCGCACCCTGTCGCGCCTCCCCCGGCAATCCGAGCCGGTCACGGGAACGGCAAACAACAAAGGCAAGGAGAGAACTCTCCTTGCCTCTGTCAACTTATAACCCAGTAGGGGGCTTGCCACAAGACCCGGGTCAGGGCGCAGAATCGGCCGCCGACGCCACCACCAGCGCACATGAGGGCCTGACGTGCGTGTGGCGAGACAAGAAGTTCCATGGAGTTGGAGGCGCCCGTGATTCGATCGGCCGCCCCAGTACAACGCAGCACGGCTGCCCCGGAGGTATCGCAGTGACTGAGCAGTACGTGTTGGATTTCCAAGAGGTGGACGAGACGCAGGTCGCGCTCGTCGGCGGCAAGGGCGCGCACTTGGGCGGGCTGTCGCGGATCGAAGGCATCCGCGTGCCGCGTGGCTTCTGCGTGACGACGGACGCCTTCCGGCGGATCATGGCGGAAGCGCCGTGGATCGACGAGGGGCTCGATCAGCTCTCGCGCGTGAGCCCGGACGACCGGGAGGCGATCCGCACGCTCAGCGCGCGGATTCGTAGAACCATCGAGGAGATCGCGATCCCGGCCGATCTGGCGGCGGCGATCTCCCGCGCGCTCGAACGGTGTGGCGAGCATGCCGCCTACGCCGTCCGCTCCAGCGCGACGGCGGAGGACCTTCCCACGGCCTCCTTCGCCGGCCAGCAGGACACGTACCTGAACGTCGTGGGCCCGAAGGCGATCCTCCAGCACGTCAGCCGGTGCATGGCCTCGCTGTTCACCGAGCGGGCCGTGATCTACCGCCGACGCAACGGCATCGACCACCGCACGGTCCACATGGCCGTGGCCGTGCAGCAGATGGTCTTCCCCCACGCGGCCGGCATCCTGTTCACGGCCGACCCCGTCACGGGCAACCGCTCGGTCGCCACCGTCGACGCGGGCTTCGGCCTCGGCGAAGCGCTGGTCTCCGGCCTGGTGAACCCCGATGTCTTCAAGGTGCGCCACGGCGAAGTCGTCGCGAAGACCATCGCCGCCAAACAGCGTGCCGTGCGGGCTCTGCCGACCGGCGGCACTCAGGAAGTGACGGTCGATTCGCGGCGGCAGGGGCAGCCGACGCTGACGGACGGCCAGGTCCTGAAACTCGTGGAGCTCGGGCGGCGGATCGAAGCGCACTTCGGCTGCCCTCAGGACATCGAATGGTGCCTGTCCAATGACCCTGGCAGTGACGGTGGCGATGGCAATGGCGATGGCGATGGCGATGGCGATGGGAGCTTCCACATCGTTCAGAGCCGACCGATCACCACTCTCTTTCCCGTCCCCGAGGCCGGTGACCAGGACAATCACGTCTACGTCTCCGTCGGCCATCAGCAGATGATGACCGACCCCATGAAGCCCCTGGGGTTCTCCATGTGGCAGCTGACGGCCCTGGTACCGATGCACGAGGCAGGCGGAAGGCTGTTCGTCGACGTCGCCCCGCGCCTGGCCTCGCCCGCGAGCCGCGCCCCCCTCCTGGACCTCATGGGGAAAGGCGATCCGCTGGTCAGGGACGCGCTGGAAACCCTCATCAACCGCGACGATTCCATCCCGTCGCTCCCGGACGCGGGACTTGGCGGGCCGTCGGCCGGCGCTGCGTCCGCAGCCCCGGTCGAGACCGATCCGGCCGTCGTCACCGAGCTGATCGCGCGTAGCCGGGAGTCCGTCGTCGCGCTGGAGCGCGGCATCCGGACGAAGACCGGACCGGCTCTGTTCGACTTCCTGCTGGAGGCCTTCGAGGAGCACAAACGAGTCCTCAGTGACCCCTTGAGCATGCAGGCGATCATGGCGGGGATGGAGGCCACGTGGTGGCTCAACGACAAGTTGCAGGAGTGGCTCGGCGAGAAGAACGCGGCTGACACCCTCACGCTGTCCGCCCCCGACAACATCACGTCGGAGATGGGACTGGCGCTGCTCGACGTCGCGGACGTGATCCGCCCGCACCCACAGGTGGTGGCCTTCCTGCAAGGAGTCGAGGACGAGGACTTCCTGGACGAGCTGGCGAAGCTCGCGGGCGGGACCGAAGCGCGCGACGCCATTCAGGCCTACCTCGACCGGTACGGCATGCGCTGCGTCGGCGAGATCGACATCACGAGGCCACGTTGGAGCGAGCGCCCCACCACACTCGTGCCCGTGATCCTCGACAACGTCAGGAACTTCGAACCGGGCGCCGCCGAAAGGCGCTTCGAGCAGGGGCGGCAGAAGGCGCGGAAGAAGGAACAGGAAGTGCTGTCACGCTTGCGGGACCTGCCGGACGGGGACCGGAAGGCCGACGAGGCCAAGGGGATGATCGACCGGGTCAGAACCTTCATCGGGTACCGGGAGTACCCGAAGTACGACATCATCCGCCGCTACTTCGTCTACAAGCAGGCCCTGCTCGAGGAGGCAGGACGCCTGGTGGAAGCGGGCGTGCTTCCTGACAAGGAAGACATCTTCTACCTCACGTTCCAGGAACTCCACGAGGTCGTGCGCTCGAACCAGGTGGATGACCGGCTCATCCAGCAACGTAAGGACGCGTTCCGGTCGTACCACGCACTCACGCCGCCCCGGGTGCTCACATCGGACGGCGAGGCCCTCACCGGGTCCTACCGGCGCGACGACGCACCGACCGGGGCGCTGGTCGGGCTGCCGGTCTCCACCGGGACCGTCGAGGGACGCGCCCGCGTCATCCTCGACATGGCGGATGCCGATCTCGAAGCGGGCGACATCCTGGTCACGGCTTTCACGGACCCGAGCTGGTCACCGCTGTTCGTCGGCATCGCGGGCCTGGTGACGGAGGTGGGCGGCCTGATGACGCACGGCGCCGTGATCGCCCGCGAGTACGGCTTGCCGGCCGTCGTGGGCGTGGAGCGAGCCACCCGCCTGATCCAGGACGGGCAGCGCATCCGCGTACACGGAACCGATGGGTACGTCGAGATCCTGCCTTGACCGACCCCACCGGACAGACCGGCCCAAAACCGAACCGAGCGACCCCACCGAACTCACCGAGCCGAGCGAACCGAGCGAACCGACGAGGGCGGTGCACCGCTCCTGCCGTACGTCATACGGCAGGCCGGTTGCCGCTCTCGTCCGGATCGAGGTCCGGTGTACCGGCGAGGCCGAGTCCGCTGACCACAGGCCGCGTCCGGGCGCGTGAGCAGCGGGACAGCACGTATCCGGCCAGTGCGGCGGCGACGCCGGCCAGCCCGGCCGCCACGAAGCCGCCGCCCGGCACGGAGACGTCGATCGCCACCCCGACGATCGGGGTTCCGAGCGCGAAACCCGAGCTCAGCGCCGAGGATTGCAGGCCCGTCGCCTCACCACGTACGCCGGCGGGCGCGAGTCGGATCACCGCGTCGGCCACCGTGGAAAGCGTCGGCGCGACGAGCAGGCCCGCGCCGGCAACGGCCACGCACAACCAGGGCCAATCATGGGCAAGCCCGGCGGGAATGGTCGTCAGACCGAGCAGACCGAGCAGCAGCCAGGTCGGCAGTGACCGGGACAGCGCGCCGTACACCAGACCGCCGACGACAGAGGCCACGCCGTACGTTGCCACGACCACGGCGGCCCAGGACACCTGGCCGGCCTCTTCGAGGGTGGCGACGATGGCCAGGTCGGTGCCGCTGAGCAGCATCGTGGTGCCGAACGCCATCATCAGCATGGCGATCATCCCCGGGCCCAGCCATTCCCGGCGACGCGGACGCCCGACCGGGTCGGCATCCGCCTCGTCCTTGGTGCGCAGCGGCGGGTCGAGAAGGGCGATTCCCGCTCCCCCGACCACGATCGCGGCGCCCACTCCCCATGCCATCGTCTCGGGGGACATCTTCGCCGCGCAGAGGATCACGATCGGCGGGCCCACTATGTACGACAGTTCGCCCTGCACCGCTTCCAGCGCGAACGCGGCGCGCCGCTGTTCAGGCGTCGTCATCACGGCGATCGCCTGCCTGGTCACCGGCTGCGCCGGCACCATCAGGAGACCCGCCACGAAGGCGGCGCCCAGCAGAATCCCGTACGGCAGGGTCGGCAGGCTCAACCAGAACACGACCTGCACCGCGACAGTTGCCAGCAGCACCGCACGCAGGCCCCGCCGGTCGATCATGCGGCCGAGCAGCGGGCCGCCCAGTGCCAGCCCAGCGGTCAGCGCCGCAGCGACGCCTCCGGCTGCCGCGTAGCTCATGTCCAGACCCAGTACGACGTACATCGTCAGCGCCATCACGTCAGCCGTGATGGCGGCACGCGCGAGCAGCGAGACGCCCAGCAGCGATGCCATCCCTGGCACGGCGAGTATCTGGCGGTATCCGGTCACCTGCGTGACGTTAGATTCTTCGCCACGGCATAGGAAGTGGTTGATTTGCTGGAGCCGCCATAATGAATTTTTATGGCCCCGGACCTTGAGACCGCGTTGCTGCGCACGTTCGTGACCGTCGTGCGGGCGGGCAGCATCAGCCGTGCCGCGTCCGCGCTGGGAAGGACCCAACCCGGGCTCAGCCAGCAGGTTCGCAAACTGGAGAGCGCTGTCGGCCGCCCGCTGCTTCACCGGTCGCCGTCCGGCGTCTCGCTGACCCGGGCGGGCGAGGAACTCCTGCCGTACGCCGAACGCATCCTCTCGCTCAGCGCGCAGGCACTGACCGAGACCGGGCGCGCGCTGACCGGTCGCTGCGGTGTCGGGCTGCTCGAAGACCTCGCCGCGGCCCAGCTTCCGCAAGCTCTCGCCGACCTCGCTCGACTGCACCCCGGCGCGACGCTGGAGGTGCTGAGCTGTTCCAGCCCCGAAATGCGGGAGGCCTACGACGCGGGCAACGTGCAACTCGTGCTCGACGAAGTACCGGTGCTTCCCGCGGTGCCGCGCTGGACGGTACGCCGCCCGCTGGTCTGGGCGATCGGCCAGGGCGTGGACGTGACCGCCGATCCGCTGCCGGTGGTGCTGTTCTCGGGTACGTGCACCTGGCGTACGTCAGTGCTGGAGACCCTGGAACGTGCCGGTCTGCGTTGGCGGGTGGCGTTCGAAAGCAACAGCCTGGTCGGCGTGCTCGCCGCGGTGCGGGCCGGGCTAGGCGTGGCGGCACTCATGCCCACGAATCTCGAACCGGGCATGGTCGGCCACGACACGAACGTCCTGCCCACACTGCCGGACGTCGAACTCGGCCTCGCACGGCACCCGCGGACCGAAGGCGATCCGCTGATCGATGCCGTGGAGACGGCGCTGCGACGCACGATCTGAGAAGCACCGTGCCCTTGTGTCTCCCGCCGCCTGAGCGCGCCACCACATGGATCTGGTGCATCGTCCTCAGGCACACACATCTGCCACCAGGGCCGCCAGCGCCTCCCCGAGCGGTAGCTCGACTCGTTGGGTCGCCCAGCGGTCGCCTCGGGTCGGGCCCTGGTTCACGATCAGGACCGGCGTGCCCGACTGCGCGGCCTGGCGCACGAAACGCAGTCCGGACATGACGGTGAGGGAGGAGCCGAGCACGAGCAGGACGGCGGCCTCATCGACCAGGCGACGGCAGGCCGCGACGCGCTCCGGGGGAACGTTCTCACCGAAGAAGACGACGTCCGGCTTGAGCACCCCATGGCCGCACGCCGCACACGCCGCCACCCGGAATTCGCGGACCGCCTCGTCCGGCAGTTCCACGTCGCCGTCCGGATTGACGCGCGCGGCGCGGTAGCGCTCGGCGGCGGCCTCGAACCCCGGGTTGGCTTCCCTCAGCCGGTGATCGAGCTCCGCGCGGGTGCTGCCTCGCCCACAGGTCAGGCAGACCACCCGGCTCAGGCTCCCGTGCAGCTCGATGACGTCCGGGGCACCCGCCAACTGCTGCAGCCCGTCGACGTTCTGTGTGATCACGCCGGTGACGAAGCCCGCTTCGGCCAGCGCGGTCACGGCTCGATGACCGGCATTGGGGCGGGCCCGCGTCATCGCCCGCCACCCCAGCTGACTGCGCGCCCAGTAACGCCGGCGAGCCTGCTCGGTGCCGACGAACTCCTGATACGTCATGGGAGTGTGCCGGCGCAGGGAACCGTGCCGTCCGCGGTAGTCCGGGATACCTGACTCGGTGGACAGCCCCGCACCGCTCAGCACCACGGCTCCGCCGGCGCGCACCGCTTGGACGACCGCGGTGAGGTCACTCGATGCCGGCAGCAGACCTCCACCAGGTTCCGGCTCCCAGGTCAACGTGGGTCGCATCCGCATGCCTGCCAGCTTACGTTCCTGGCGCCCGAGCGCCGCGATCAGGAGCGGGCGGCGCTCGAACTGACCGAGGCCGCCTCCCGCCTCCAGGACGGCGCGCCGGGCGTGACCGACGAGATCTGGGACGCCGCCGCGGAACACTTCAGCCAGGAGCAACTGGGCGCGATCACCCTGAAGGTCGCGATGACCAACTTCTTCAACCGCATCAACCGTACGACCGGGAACAGGCCGGGTCACCCTTCCAGTACGTCCACGTTCGTCAGTGAGCGGTGCCTGTGGTGCGCCCCGGCGATGGCCGTCAGCGCGGGACGGTCCAGCGTGCGATAGGCGAGCAGGAGGAGTTCGTTCGCGAGGGCCTCGCGGTCCGGGTCGCCCGCCGACGCCCAGTGCAGGTCGCGGCCCAGGAGCAGGGCTTCTGTGGGGTCGCCCTGCGCACAGCGGCGGCGGGCGTCCTCCACGTTCGCCCGCAGGGCGGTGACATCGTCGAACAGGGCGTACATGTAGGTCGCGAACTTGTACTCGTCGGCGCCTCGGTGACCGGGGCGGTCCAGGGTGGACGCGCCCGGAGCGAGCCCGCCCGCGCCGTCCAGCGTGGTGATCCGGTCGGGATCCACGGGCCCGGCGGCCCTGTCGTACCTCGTGGAATAGGCCAGGCCCACTTCAGGCCGGTCCCCGGTCTCCAGGGCGGTCAAAGCGTCCCGCAGCAGGGCCAGTTGTTCGCGCCGCGCGGGCACGCCTTCCTCCTGTACGTCGTCCTCAAGGTCGCGCCACACGCGTTCGAGGACGGCGCGTACCGCCTCCAGGGGCGTACTTGCGGTGGTGTCGATTCCACCGCCGTCGTTGTTGTAGTAGGAGGCCACCGTGTTGCAGGTACGGCCGTCGTCGAACCACAGGCCGAAGTGCAGACCGTCGGAGCCGCCGTGCATGAAGGTGAGGAATTCGGGCGGGTCCCTGTAGTAGCGGCCGTGCACTCGTACGTCGATGCCCTCGGCCGGCAGCCGGCCAGGGTCGGCGAACAGATCCATGATGCCGCACGGGCTGACGCCCAGGTCTCCCAGGGCGCGCTCTTCGACCGGGCCGAGTGACCCGAGGAACGACCAGAACCGGAAGATCGACTCAGGCAGTTCGAGCCCCCAGTCCCGCAAGAAGCGCTCTTCGATGGCGGTTCTTCCTGCTGGGTTCTGCGCGTTGACGCTCATCGATAGGCCCCCAGGGTGTGGCGTTCCAAAGTGTGGCGTTCGTACGCCGACTCATGACGACGAAGGGCGAGGCTATCGAAACTGCGCGAACGGAGCCCGCTGGTGCTCTCACGCTCTGGCGTCGTGTGCGCCGTACAGACGCAGCACCGAGGTCCGGAACTGATCCGCCGCGGCCTGCGCGTCGAGGCGGCCGATACGGATTTGGTGGTCCGCGGCATGACCAAGGGCGATCGTTGCGGCGATCAGCCAACCGGTCTCCAGGTCGGTCGTGAACTCGCCGCTGTCACGGCCACGGCAGATCAGGGCCTCCAGGCGCTGCTCAACGGGCAGGTGACGTGCCGCGTCCCCATCCCCATCCCCGCCCCCGTCGGGATACGCGCGACCGGACGCCGTCTGTTCCGCCAGGAGTGTTCCGGTCGCGTCGAGGAATCGGCCGAGGGCTTCGGTGGCGGTGCCCGACTCGGTGTCGGCGGCATCGAGCACGGCGACCGCCCGACGGCTCAACTCGTCGCGCACCGCGGCGAGTAGCACGTCGCGGGTGCCGAAGTGCGCGTACGCGGTCTGGCGCGCCACGCCTGCCGCGGACGCGATGTCGGCCATGGTCGCATCTGGGCGCTCGGAGAGCGTCCGAATCGCTGCCGAGACCAGGGCGGCACGGTTGCGTCCGACCTCGGCCCGCTGACGACGACGTCTTATCTCTGACACGGTTGACAAGGATAACAGCCGGCTCAAGGATGACACGCATGTCAGAGATAACCGCAGCGGCCGCGCGCCGCCTTCTGGTCGACTACACCCGCGACATGGCCCTCTCCGACGAGGAACCGGAACGGATCGTGGACAAGACCCTGACCGACGATGTGGTCTGGGTGACCGACGGCAACGAGCTCACTCGCGCCCAGCTGATCGCGCACGCGCGCCCGGCCCGCAAGAACGTCACCGCCTGCGAGACGCGCATTGACGATCTCCTCGTCGACGGCAACCGGTTCGCCGCGCGCTGCCTCCTCAGTACCGATCACCGCGGACTCGGCCACCTGCAGATCGAGCTGCTGCTGATCGGCGAAGTCGCCGAGGACGGACGGGTCAGGCGCATCGACCAGTTGGGCCGCACCCTGGGCCATGCGAACGGCAGCCGGTGAAGTCGCCGTCGACTCCGGACCCGGCGTTCGACACGCAGGACGGCGAACCGCCCTCGTCGTCCCTCGGGCCGGCCTCACGCACCAGCGCGACCAGGACGGAGACCGGGGCGGTGATGCGCAAGCGGGTCCGGCTCCTCCTGGGCCTCGCCCTGATGTCCACCGGCACCCTCGCCGGCGCGTTCGGCTACGGAGCGGCCAACCTCGTCCCCACGTTCAACTCGGTCCCGCTCGACATGAGGTTGTCCTTCCACGCCCAGTTGATGCAGATGAACGGCATCACCATGCAGGGCGCCATGGGTACGTCGGCCATCAGCGCCCTGGCGCTCGCCATCATGACGCGCGGCACCTCACGGCGGCTGGCCGCAGGAGCCGGACTCCTCGCTGTCGCGTCCTTCCTCATCACCCGTCTCGGCAACGTCCCCATCAACGGCCGCATCAAACAGTGGGCGGCCACCTCCGCGCCCGCCGATCACGCCGAGATCCTGGCTCGCTGGGAGGCGTTCAACTACGCACGCACGGGCGCCGCATTCCTTGCCTTCGCACTACTGATCCTCCTCTGCCTGCGCCGAAGCGGTGGGAGAACGGCAGCCATGCGGCACCCCATGCATGGGTCCGGCACCGATGGGCACTAGGCGAGGGCTGGAAGGGGAGGACCGTCACGCCTGGGGAGGTCGCAAGGGCCTTCCCTTCCACCCGACTTCACCAGCTGATCCCGGCCGCCACCGGCAGATGGTCACTGCCCGTGGCCGGCAGCACCCACGAACTCGCCGGCTCCACGCCCCTGACCAGGATCTGGTCGATCCGCGCCACTGGAAAGGACGCCGGCCAGCTGAAGCCGAGGCCCTCGCCGGCCGCGTCCTGGGCCGAGCGCAGCCGCGCGGTGACACCGGCCAGCGCGCGGTCGTCAGTCGTGCCGTTCAGGTCGCCGAGCAGCAGCATCCGCTCGTTCTGCTCGGCGGCGACGGCCTCGGCGAGCGCCTTCGCGCCACGGTCCCGGCTCTCCGTCCAGAAGCCGTCCCTGGGAGTCACGCGCACGGACCCCAGGTGGGCCACATAGACCGCCAGGGGCCCCTGGTCCGTGGCCACCGTGGTACGCAGCGCCCGGTCGTAGGTCATCTTGACGGCGGCCGGCTTGGTGTCCGCCAGCGGCCCGTAGTCCATCTTGACGTCGACCGGCCGGGTGCCGGACAACGGCAGCTTGCTCCACACCCCGACCGTCCCCTTCACCACGTGGTACGGATACGCCTTCGCCAAGACCTTCTCGTACGACGGCTTCGCCTGCTCTGTGATCTCCTCCAGGGCCAGTACGTCCGCATCGGAGGCGGCCAGGGCTCGGGCGGTGCCGGCCGGATCCGAGTTGTCGGCGCCGACGTTGTGGCTGACCACGGTGAGGTCGCCGCCGGAACGGGACTTGTCGATGAGCAGCCCACCGAAGAGGTTCAGCCACACCAAGACCGGCACCAGCAGCGCCACCACCGCGCAGGCGGACCGACGCCACAGCGCCCCGGCCAGCAGCACCGGCACGAACAGGCCGAACCACGGCAGGAAGGTCTCCACCAGACTGCCGAGGCCCCCGTAGTCCGTGATCTGCGCGTGCAGCGACAGGAACAGACCCAGCAGCAGGGCCGATCCCGCGAGCACCTTGCCGCGCTTCCATGGCCCCGGCCGGGAGGCGATGCCGGCCGCCCGGCGGATGCGTGCGCGCCAAGCGCCGGAGGGGGTGTGGCCCTCGGCGTCCCGCTGCCCGGTCTGCTCCCTCGCGTCGACCTGCACCATGGTCTGTCCTCGCTCACTTACGGTCACTGCTGCATCCTGGGGTCTTGAGTCGGGTTGGCATACATGCGCGGACAGCCGTGATCGATCGCTTCGGGGCGGAGTTCGTAGTGCCACGGTTCGTTCTTGTAGATCTGGCACAGCCCGTGCTCGGCACCGTGTTCGGCCAGCCACTCCGTGGCGTCGGAGTGGCCAAGGTCGGCCGCATTCCCTGACACGTGGGGGGACGTCTCCGCGGTGGCCACCCATCGGGCAGCCGCGTCTTTGGACCCGTACTCGGAGATCGCCTCACGAAGAAGCTGGTTCTGGTAGTCCGGGGAGCGCCAGCCGCTGTTGACGTAGACCTCTACTCCGTCCTCGGCCGCATCCGTTGCTGCTCGGCGGAGAGCCTTGAGCAGACCTGGGTCGAGGCCGTCCACGGCCGGAATCGCGTCATCGAAGACCGTCACTCCGTCGGGAACGACGCCGTCATCCTCACCGAGCGCATCACTGTGCTCGCCACCAAGAGAACTCAGGGGTGAGGCGGCCGAGGAGTGCGAGGGCTTCAGTAATCGCCCGCCGAGGGCCGCGGTGGTCGCCGCTATGACGACTGCCAGGCCCAGCAGACCGATCAGGCCGACGGCAAGGCGTCGGCGAAACCGCCGGGGCGTTGTTCGTGCTGATGACCGGGTTCGATTCATGCCGCCAGTCAAGGCAGCGCGGTGTTGCCGGCACGTATGCGGTTTTCGATACGCCGACGATAAGCACCCTCTCGTAGCGTCGGGAGCATGCGCGTGCCGCTTGTGGAGGACGAGCGGCTGGGAAACCTCGCCGGACGGACGGCGGGGCGGACTCTGATCGGAGCCCGCCCCGCGGCTGTCGAAGTTCTCTACGACATCAGCAGTGTCCGTCCGCCTCGAACATGACGAGTCCGGTCAGCGGCCGGTGCAGGGCTCGCACAGGAGTCCCTGGGCGAAGCGTTCGAAGGCCGCCTTGGTTCCTGCTCCGGGGATTCCGTCGATCGCGCCGTTGTAATTCCAGCTGTCGTGGCTGAGCTTGCGCTGCAACGCCTTGATGGTGCCGCTTCCGACGACTCCGTCGATGGCTCCGTTGTAGCCGTGCGCCCTGAGGTGGCGCTGGAACGCCTTCCAGCTACCGGTGCCCAGGTAGCCGTCGATGGATCCCCTGTAGCCGTGGAACGCAGCCAACCACTCCTGAACGGCCCTGGCCTGCCTGCGATCGAGACCGAGGTTGACCACCGCCTGCGTGGTGGCGCCTGACGTACTCACCGTTGCCGCCCTCGGCGCCTCCGCCGGAGTCGCCGCGAACCCGTTTCCCGTTGCCGCAAGGCTGGCGCCTACCACGCCGGCAACCAGAGCAAGACGGACGAGTGGTCTGGCCGACAGTTTCATGTACATATGCAACTCCCCGTTGACGCATCGCATGCGGCCCGAGCACGACTTTCGTGGCGTGTGACGAGCCCTTCTCTTCATCGGCAGACGGTAGGAAAGATATGGGGCCGTTGGCATGAGTATGGGTACTCAATGGGTAACCCCGGTCTCTGCCAACAGGCGTGTGACAGAGGCGAGTTCGGCGGCGCCGTCGAACTGCTCCACCTCGGCCTGCCCGGCCGGTTCGGCCGCCGCGCGCAGACGCTGCTCACCCCGGACCCGGCCTCCGACCTCAATCGACTGCACCGCAGATGGAACGGTCTGCCAGCCCGCCGCACCAACGGGCGAACACGTCGGCCGCGCTCGTCGACGCCCAAAGACGGCAGCGCCGCACAGCTGCACCTGACGGCAGTCGGCCGGCCATTTCGCCGCCCGCGCCCGGCACAACTGAGCCGTCGTCACGTACGACAGCCTGCCCTGGTCGTCCGCGCGTACGTCGTGAAGTGAACTCCGGCGGTATGCGCCGCCTCGCTACCTCCCTGGTTGCAACCAGAGGCCCCCCTGGCTGACGCCCGCTAAGCCCGGCCCGCCGTAGGTTCCATCAATGCGGCGCGCTCCAGAGGGCGCCGCAACGGCAGCTTCTGGGGAAAGTTCTACGACCACAAGATCGACGGGAAGTACGTCCTGCTCCAGGCCAAGTGGAAGGGGCAGGCCTGGACGACCATTCGTACCGCCGCGAATGACGAAGGCTTCAAGGGCAATTACAGCAAGCTCAACGGATCGAATCGGGCCTCAGGATGCGGCTCCCTCACAAGGAGCCGCATCCAGGGTTCGCCAACTGGGCCACGGATTCAGGGCCGTTGTGGGAATTGCCGCCCAAGTCCCCACACGAGAACCGCCTCCCACCGTCACACACAAGGCCACCATGACCAGCAAACCACTTAGACAACATAGGCCATATGCCCCTTTTGACGCACAAAGAACGCCCTCGCGTTATGTCCGAATTGAGGATTAAGGCCACTTCTGCACCCAGTTGGGATTGCGCTTCAGTGGAATGAGTCACACCCGACTGCGCGACCGCTCAAGAGCCGCTCGGCGCATTTTCGTTTCACGCAAAGAAAGTTGAGGCTATTTGATCAATGGGGCCAAGGGATTTCGATCACTAGAATCGCCCCCGCGCATTCCCCCCATCGAATTCCGCCCTTGTTCTGTCCGGGCTTTCTCGCCTAACCTCACCGTCAATCCGGATGGAACGCCGAATCCTGCCGCTGTCCGGAAACCCTTCCCGTACTCACTCACTTACGCACGGCAGGAGCGGGGGAACCAGGTAAGCCGCCGTTCCGGACTCCGGAACGGCTCGGGGTGAAGTCACATTCGCAGTGTGACCGGACATCTCCCGTCCGAACCCGACAGCTCACCTCGTAGGCGACGGAGAGGAAATTCGTCATGCCTGCAAAGGGAAAGCACCGCCGTCCCAAGTCCAGCTCGTTCCGCCGGGGCATCGCCGCGGCGGGCACGGGCGGCGCCGTGCTCGTCCTCCCGGTGATCGGCGCGACCTCGGCCGGCGCCGCGCAGCCCGCGGCGGCCGCCAAGCCCGCCGCCCCCAAGACCTACGTCATCGCCGAGGGCGACTCGCTCTCCAAGATCGCCCGAGAGCACTCCGTCAGCGGCGGCTGGAAGAAGCTGTACGAGGACAACCGCAGCGTGCTGGGTGACAACCCGAGACTGATCCACCCCGGTCTCAAGCTCACCATCGGGCAGAAGGCCCCGGCCAAGCCCGCGGAGGATGCGACCGCCTCCAAGGCGTCCGACGAGCGCGCGGACCGCTCCAAGCGCACGAACACCGCCGCCGAGCCCGCCGCCGCACCGGCGAAGAAGACGTACACCAACAACCTCGACGGCTGGATCAAGGAGTCGCTCGACGTCATGGCCCAGCACGGCATCCCCGGCACCTACGAGGGCATCCACCGCAACGTGATGCGCGAGTCCTCCGGCAACCCGCTGGCCATCAACAACTGGGACGTCAACGCCGCCGCAGGGACCCCGTCCAAGGGGCTCCTGCAGGTCATCGCCCCCACCTTCGACGCCTACCACGTGCCCGGCACCTCGCTGGACAGCTACGACCCGGTCGCCAACATCACCGCCGCCTGCAACTACGCGGCCGACCGGTACGGCTCGATCGACAACGTGAACGGCCCCTACTAGGAGCCCCCTCTCGACCGCCCCGAGCCCCGGCACGCACTGCGTCCGGGGCTCAGGCGCGAGCCTGTCCGGGGCTCAGGCGCGGGCCGTAGATTGGCATGCACCCGTCTATTCACAGACGGGTGCATGCCAATAAGGTGAGCGACCTTCGCGTTCTGGGAGGTCTCATGAACGGTCTCCGTGCGGTCATCATCGGTCTTGTCGTCGCGTGTGCAGCAGCCGTGTCGCCCGTCACGGCCGGGTCGCCGGCCGCGGCCGTGCCGCCTGCCGATGCCGGTACGCCGAGCGTGACGCCAAGGTGGTCGGCGCTGCCGGTGCCCGCGGCTGCCCCTCCGGTGACCGTGTCCGATCTCGCCGCCCGCGGGGCGGGCGACGCCTGGGCGACCGGGTACGAGCACACCGCCGACTGGGTGCGGCCGATGCTCTACCGGTGGGACGGCGCGGCGTGGAGCCGGGACACCACCTTCCCCGGCGCCGATGAGTCGGGCTGGCTCGGCAAGGTGCGGTTCGTCGGCAAGGAGGCGTGGATCTTCCACAACCGCGCCGGGACGGGAGAGATCCTGCGCCGGTCGGCGGGAGGGTGGATCACCGTCCCGCTGCCGCAGACCCTGTGGACCTATCAGGACTTCGCCGCGGTACCGGGCGCCGCGTGGGTGGTCGGTGAGGACGACACCGGGCCGAAGGTGTTGCACTACGACGGTTCCGACTGGACCACACAGCCCACCCCGGACGGTGTTCTGTACGTGATGGGCATCACCGCGCGTTCGGCCACCGACGCCTGGGCCTGGGCGGACACCACCAGCGGGACCACCGTCCTGCGCTGGGACGGCACGGCATGGCGGGACGCGAAGGTGTCGCTGCCGCCGAACAGCAACGTACACACGATGCTGCTCGAACCGTCCGGCCGGGTCACGATCGGCGGCAGCCAGTACACCGACGGCGGGACGCGCACCTACCTCATGAGCTGGAACGGCCACACCTGGCGCACCACCTACCCGCCGCTGGGCAATATCCACATCGAGGCGATGGTGCGCGGCGCGGACGGCGCGCTGTGGCTGCCGGTGCGCAGCGACCGCGCGTTCCAGTCGAAGTACGCGCGGGTGAACGGCTCCCGCATCACCTTCTCCTACGGCCCTGAGCGCACGAACGCGATCGACGTGAAACCGCGTGCACTGGCGAAGACCGGGTCCACGCTGCTGTCCTTCGGGACCGTGGAGATCTACGGCTCGAAGCCGAACCTGATGAGCGAGCGGCTGGGAGGCTGACCATGGTGCGCCGACTTCTCGTCGCGGTCCTCGCCGTCGCGATGACCGCCGTCACCGTCATGAGCTCGGCCGCGTCGGAATCCCCTGCCTGGCAACACGTCCCGGTTCCGGCACAGGTACGCCCCCAGGCCGGGCTGAACGAGGCCGTGGCGTTCGGGCCGGACCGGGCGTGGGCGGTGGGTTCCGACGCCGTCGGTCGCGAGGCGCCGGGCTTCCCGCTGATGCTGCGCTGGGACGGAACCGCGTGGCAGCGCCAGAGCCTGCCCAAGGCCGACTGGCAGGGAGACCTGCTGTCCATCGCCGCGACCTCGGCGACGGCGGTCTGGGCGGTCGGCCGCGACTCGGCGGGCGGCGCCCGCCTGCTCCGCTACGACGGCACCGCCTGGCGCGAGACCCGGCCGCCGCGCGGTGTCCTGCTGACCAAGGTCGTCACCGGCGGCGGCGAGACCTGGCTGATCGGTTCGCGCGACGGCGCCCAGGTACTGCTGCGGCGGGACGGGAGCGGCTGGCAGGACATGCCGGTGCCGCCGGGAGCCGTGTACGGGATGCACATCGTGGCGGCGGACGACATCTGGGCCGCGGGCTCCACCAACTCGGCTGCGGCCGTGTCGCATTGGAACGGGCAGGAGTGGCAGCAGACCATTGTGGACGGGTTCCCGCGGTCGGCCGTGGGCAGTGTGCTGGCGGTCTCGCCGACGGAGGTATGGGCGGGAGGCACCGCCGGGTTCATCGGCGGACCGGCGGGCAAGCCGATTCCGCCCCTGCTGGTCCGCTGGGACGGGAACGGGTGGAGCCGGGTGACCGTGCCCACCACCTTCGGCTCGATCACCTCGCTCGCGCCCGCCGCGTCCGGCAAGCTGGGCTGGGTCTCGGTGACCAACTCGCAGAAGTGGGGCCCGCCCGGCAGCTATCCGCCGTTGGTCCCGGGGCCGGACTTCCTGTCCTGGGACGGCCAGTCGTTCGCCGAGTACAGCGAACCGGCGGTGGCCGGGGAGGGCGACTCCCGGACGCTGCAACTGGCACCGGTACCGGGCACGTCGTCGGTGTGGTCGGTCGGCCGCGCCGCCGGCCCCGAGGGCACCTTCGCTCCACGCACCCAACGCTTCGGCTGAGCCTACGGGCCGGGCCCCGTCCGAGGTGGACGGAGCCCGGCTCGCGTGGAGAACGTATGCGGTGAGTCCCGGTCAGGGAGCGTTCCGGAAGTGGATCACTCAAGTGATCCAGTCCTCAGAACAGGTTTTAGCATGGGCACATGTCCCCTACGCCGTCGCGGGTGGAACTGTGGCCGCTCACTCTCGCCGACCAGGACGAGTTCTGCTCGCTCGTGCGGGCAAGCACCGAGCTCCATGCGCCGTGGATGCAACTGCCCACGACCTCAGGCGAGTTCCAGGACTGGATGCGCCGCTTCAGCGACGGCACCAGCCTGGGTTTTCTGATCCGCGTTCAGGAGACCGGTGCGGCTGCCGGGATGGTGAACATCAACTCCATCATCCGGGGCCGCTACCAGGGCGCGTCCCTCGGCTACGCGGCCTTCGTCCCGTCCGCAGGGCGGGGTTACATGACCGAAGGGCTCACCGTCGCCCTGCGACACGCCTTCAACGACCTGCGGCTCCACCGGCTGGAAGCGAACATTCAGCCGGCCAACAAGGCGTCTTCGGCCTTGGTTCAGCGCCTGGGCTTCCGTTACGAGGGCCTGTCCCCCGCCTATCTCTACATCGACGGGGCCTGGCGCGACCACGAACGGTGGTCGATCACCACGCCCCTGCCCTGGACGCCGGATCCTTCCCTCCCCCGGGTCTGACCGACAGTTCCACGGACGTCCACTCCCGGCCCGGGGAACAACGCCGACGCCACCACCAGGCCGACACGCTCTCGGCTTCCGAGCGAAATAGTGGAATTGGCCGATAATGCGAGGGTGCTCAAAACCACGCTGCCCCGACTGCTTCTCCCCTTGCTCGTCTGCGCGGTTTCTGTCAGCGGATGCGGCGACGTAAGAGCTCCGGCCGACAGCCGGTCGGGCAATCACGCGCCGCCGCACAACGCCTACAACAAAATCCCGCCCCCGCAGCGAGCCACCGCGATCCCCCAACTCGGGCCAAAGATGCAAAAGGCCGTGGACCGGCAGGGCGCCAGACAGGTCGTCCTCGTATCGGGGGACGCGCCCGACTCCAGCTACTCAACGGTCCACTTGTTCGAACGCGACGCCATGGGCGGATGGCGCAGGGTCTTCGAGCCCTGGCCCGCCCGCAACGGCCAACGCGGCTGGACCGCTCACCACACCGAGAACGACCTGAGTACTCCGGTAGGGGTGTTCGGCCTGAGTGACGCCGGGGGTCTCCTGCCCGACCCAGGGACCAAGCTGCCTTACGACCAGTCCCCCGTGTACGACCAGGACGGCGTCGGCTTCTTGGGCCAGTCCCTCAGAGGTGCCCTCGACCACGTGGTGGCCATCAACTACAACCGGGAGCCCGGCTCCCCGCCCAAAGACCCCGCACGACCACTGGGGCCCGAACGCGGCGGCGGCATTTTCATCCACATCGCACACGGTGGGCCGACACAGGCATGCGTGGCACTGCCGCGCAAGGAGATGACCGAACTCCTGAAGTGGCTCGACCCCAGGATGAAGCCTGTGATCGCCATGGGTGACGTCGAGTCAGTCGCTCGTTGAAGCCACGTCCGCTCCGCGCTCGGCCGACCGCCCGGGTCGGCCGCGCTCGCCGCGCCGCAACGTAGAGCCCCCGCGGCCGGCAACCGGAACCCGTGTGCGGGGGTGATCCTCACGCGGTTCGAGCAGGACGCTCTGATCGAATGGACCATCTCCGCCAGATACAGCCTCCCAACCGGCACCTCTACGGCTACCGGCTCAAGGCCGACGAGGGCGGCACACTGGTGACCTCGCACTACGACTGGAGCGAGATCGAGGAGCGGTACCGAGAAGCGGGCATCTTCCCGGTCATCCCCGAGGCAGGTCCGCGCGCGCCCACGCGCCCGGCTCCCGTTCGGCCGGTGCGTAGTCGGTCAGCACGCCGTAGTGGTCACTCGCCTGCACGCCCGCCACGGGCCGGTCGAGGAACAGCTCGCAGGCGGCCACACGCAGGGTCGGTCCGTGGAGACCGCAGCGTGCCATGACGTGATCGATGCGTCGCCCCGGCTCCAGCGGCATGTCGCCCGCTCGTACCAGCGGGTTGCGCGGGCTGAAGGTGTGGCCCGGAAGCCCGGGGTGCGCCGCCTCCCACGCGTCCTGGTAACAGACGCTCACCCCGTCCAGAGACTGCAAGCCCCGCAGAAACCGCAGGCTCGCGGCCTCCGGCCCGGCATCGAGGTCACCCAGCAGGAGGGCGTGCCGCAGCCGCTGCGTCCCTTCGGCGAGCATCTCCTCGGCCAGCATCGCGGCTGCCCTCGCCTGCGCTTCCCGCTCGGCCTCGAAGCCGTAGGGCCAGCTGGGCTTGTGATGGACGAGGAGGACGCCGCCGAGCGGATCGTCGTAAGCCGCCTCGGCGGCGACGACACCGCACCAGGGTGTGCGAGCCGTCCGCTCGGACACCTGGAGGGCGTCGGTGCGGACGCGGCCGAGCGGGGCGCGGGCGGCGAGCAGCGCGCCGACGCCGTCCGGCGAGGTGTGCGGGTGCGGCAGCACGTTCCAGCCGTCCGCGGCAAGTCCCCGCGCGTCCTCCGCGACCACCTCCTGCAACGCCAGCACGTCCGGGTCGGCCGCGGCGACGGCGTCGGCCAGGACACGACGCCGTGCGGGGCCGTCCGCGTAACGAGGTTCGAGGATGTTCATCGTCAGCACGCGCAGGGCGGTCGTGGTCACTTCGGGCACCCGCCTTCAGGCCGCGCGCAGCCGTGGCAGCACCTCGCCGCGGTAGAAGTCGAAGAAGCCCTGCTGCTCGGGCCCGATCTGACCGACGTACACCTCGTCGAAACCGGCCTCGGTGTACGCGGAGACGGCGGACACATGCTCGTCCACGTCGTCTCCGCAGACCGCCTGCTCGGCGACGGTCTCCTCCGTGACGAGGGTCGAGGCCTGTTCGAAGTGGGCCGGGTCGGGCAGTACTTGGCCGAGCTCTCCCGGAAGGAACTGGCTCGGCCACTTGCGGTGCACCGTCTTGACGGCCTGCGCGCGGTCAGTGCCCCAGCAGACCTTGAGACCTCCGAGGACCGGTTTCTGACCGCCGCCCGCGCGGCGGAACCGACCGATCAGCTCCTCGTCCGGCGTCATCGTGACGAACCCGTCCCCGATGCGTCCGGCCAGGGCCGCGGCCTTCTGGCCGAACCCGGAGACGTAGATCGGCACGGGTTCGTCCGGGGTCGTGTAGAGGCGGGCGTTCTCCACGGTGTAGTGGCGGCCCCGGTGGGTGATCTGGTCGCCGGTCAGCAGGTCGCGGATGACCTGTACCGCTTCTTCGAGCATCTCCAGGCGTACGTCCACGGCCGGCCACGCATCGCCCAGGACGTGCTCGTTGAGCGCCTCCCCGCTGCCCACGCCGAACCGGAAGCGGCTGCCTGTGACCACCCCAGCTGTTGCGGCGGCCTGTGCGTTCAGCGCCGGGTGCATACGGACGGTGGGACAGGTCACGAACGTGGTGACGGGCAGTGAGGTCACCTGGGAAAGGGCGCCGATCACCGTCCAGACGAACGCGCTGTTTCCCTGTTCTCCGGTCCACGGGTGGAAGTGGTCGGAGATGGCCAGGCATTCGAAGCCCGCCTGTTCCGCGGCCCTGGCCTGGTCGAGCATTTCCGCCGGCGAGAACTCCTCGCTCGCCAGGAAGTATCCGTAGCGTGTCATCGCGTACTCCTCGAGTGCGCCGACCGGTGGTGTGGCGGCGCGGGACTGGACGGGATCAAGGCTTCAGGAGCGTCTTGATCATGCCGTCTTCCTTCGCCTGGAAGGTCGCGTACGCCTGGGGCGCGTCCTGCAGGGGCAGGTGGTGCGTGGCGAAGCCGTCGACGTCCAGGGGGTCGTCGTCGGTGAGATGGGGGCGGATGTCGTCGATCCAGCGCCAGACGTTGGCCTGCCCCATCCGCACCTGCAGCTGCTTGTCGAACATCTTCAGGAGCGGCATGGGGCTCGCGGCACCGCCGTAGACGCCGCTGATGGAGAGCGTGCCACCGCGGCGGACGATGTCGATGCCCGCGAACAGGGCGCTCATGCGGTCGACGCCCGTTTTCTGCATCATCGGTCGGGCCAGCTTGTCGGGCAGGAGACCGGTGGCCCACTGCGCGGCTTGCGCGACGGGCGCGCCGTGCGCTTCGAGGCCGACCGCGTCGATAACGGCGTCCGTGCCCCGGCCCTGGGTGAGATCGCGGACGGCGTCGCCCAGATCCTTCTCGTGCTCGCGCAGGTCCAGGACGGTCACGCCGTGGCGCCGGGCCCGTTCGAGGCGATCGTCGACCAGGTCGACGCCGATGACGAGTTCAGCGCCACGCAGGCGCGCGATGCGGGCGGCCATGTCGCCGATGGGCCCGAGGCCCAGCACGGTGACGCTGCCGCCCGCGGGAATGTCGGCGTACGCGACGGCCTGCCACGCGGTGGGCAGCACGTCGGAGAGGTAGACGAACCGGTCGTCGGGCGGCCCGTCGGGCACCTTGATGGGCAGCGTGTTCCCGAACGGGACCCGCAGCAACTCGGCCTGCCCGCCAGGGACTTGGCCGTAGAGCTTGGTGTACCCGAAGAGGGAGCCGCCGCTGCCCATGGAGGTGACCTGGGTCGTCTCGCACTGCGAGTGCAGCCCGCGGTCACACATCCAGCAGCTGCCGCAGGAGACGTTGAAGGGGATCACCACGCGGTCTCCGACCGCCACGCCCGTGACGTCGGGGCCGGTCTCGGCGACCACGCCCATCGTCTCGTGCCCGAGGATGTCACCCGGCTCGAGGAACGGTCCGAAGATCTCGTAGAGATGGAGGTCCGAACCGCAGATCCCCGTCGAGGTCACCTGGACGATGATGTCGTCGGGCTTCTCGATGCGAGGGTCGGGGACCTCCTCGACGCGAACATCGCGCTTGCCGTGCCATGTCAGTGCGCGCATTCTCACGCGCCTCCTAAGTTCGGTGGCGTACTGCTTCTGTCCATGGACCCCTTTATGGGCCCTTTACCAGGCTGGTCACACTGCTGTCCGTCCCGCCACAGGAAGCCGGTGCCCGGTGATCACCTCGGGTACCTGGGAATGGCCGAGTAATGCATGACGTCAGCCGTGGGGCAGCAGGGAGCCGAGCGGTCCCAGGTCGGGATCGAGGTCTTCGCGACGCAGTCCGTGCCACTCGCAGAGGTCGGTCACGCGTTCGTCGAGGAGCATGAGCGCGGTGCCGACTCTCTCCTCTTGTTGGTCGGTGAGGTCGCCCGCGTAGAACCGGCGCACGGCTCGGCGCTCCATGAGCCGGCGACGCAGTTCGGCGACGGTCAGGACGAGGGAGGCCAGGACGCGTTCGCCGACCGGCGGGGGGCGGCGGGCTGGCTGCGTCATGAGCGCTCGGTCATGCGACCACTCTTGAACGCCCGGTCCTCGACGGCACGGGCTGATAGCCCGATCAGGTGCCGCGACAGCCATGAAAGCGCCGAAAAACCAGTGGTGCGGCGGGGTCGTGCGTGGTTAGCGTGCTGCCGAACCGAGTTGTCCAGGCAAGGACGTGCCCGTTGTACACCGTGTGAGTCCCCCCAAGTGCTGAATCGTCGCGCGTCGCGCCTGTGCGCCGCGCTTCTTTTTGCTGCGGACTTCTCACTGAAACCGGTGTACTTCTGTGCTCAACAACTGGGTGGTCATGCCCACCTGCCTGCCGACCGTTCTGCGCCGCTGCCACGCGTGCGCGTCCGGTCGCTTCCGGGCCAACGGCAAATTCCGCGTCAACGCGAACCACAAGGTTCTCGACGCCTGGCTCCTCGTGCTCTGTGACACTTGCGGGGACACGGCGAAGCTCACGGTCCTGGAGCGGGTGAATGTGCGCTCCGTGCGGCCTCGGCTGCTGGACCGGATGCACGACAACGACCTTGGCCTGGCAGCCGAGCTGCTCCAGGACCCGGCCGTGCGGCGTCGCAATCGCGTCGCGCTCGACTGGCACGACGCCTGGCGCCTCGACACCGGTGGTTCGGATCATGTGGACCGCGAGGTGATCGACGTCTCGGTCCGCTTCGCGGCGCGAATCCCTGTCCGGCCGACGCGCCTGATCGCTGAAGGCTGCGGTCTTTCGCGGGCCGAGGTCGGGAGACTGATCGCCGAGGGGAAGGTCGTTTCCGCAGTCCGGCTGAGCGGCAAGCTCTCCGGCGACTTCGCCTTCATGCTCAAGCGCTGAGCACCCTCGAAGTCCGGGGCCTGACCGGCGAACCGTCGGTCAGGCCCCCGTACACAAAATTGGTCGGCACGCCCGACCCGCGGAATCCGCGCCATATCCGCTCGGAGCACGACGCCAGGTGCCGAACACGCGTGGCGAGGGCCACACTGTCGGCCTGAGGGCTTATCGGGCGAGCGGCTGGCGACCGAGCGGGAGTTGCTGGCCGACGAGCGCGAAGCCGCCGCGGACGCACGGGAAGCCGCAGCGGATCGACGCGAGACCAGGCTGTCGGCATGGGAGGGCCAGCTCGATGAGCGGGCCCGCGCGTTGGGAGAGGTCGCTGACAGTGAAGGGCCCATCCGGCGTACCCGAGTCGCGAGAAGCGCAGGCGCGGCCTTAGACCGGAACCATGAGCGACAGCGAGAAACAGGTCTACAACCCGGGCGAGATCGTCCCCGATTCCGGGATCTACGAGTGCGACTGCCAACAGCACCACGGCTACAGCACCGACGTACGCGGCCACCGTTTTCCGCCGCCGCCCGAGGGCTGCTCCGGGCACGGCTGGAAACTCAAGGACGCGGCGCATCCGGACTCCTGACGCGCCGGGAGGTGCCTGAGGCAGGGGTTTGCCCGCCACCCGCAAGGGCAGGCGAGATCACAGTGCTTCGGACAGAAGGCACACCCGTGGAGGCCGCCCGTGCGGCCGTTCATTCGGAGGTGCTCAGACGCAGCGGGCGCGCGCTTCCACGGCGACTGGTCCCACTGCACCTCTGTTCAGGAAGTGGAAAACCTGATGCCCACCAACGCAGCGGCAAAGCGCTCCCCCCGTCACGACCACCACGACGCCCCGGACACCGCAGCCGACTTCCGCAAGCTGTGCAGGCTCCCCCACGGCCCCGAGCGGGACAGGCTGCGCCAGCAGCTCGTCTCCGCGTGGCTGCCCATGGCCGAGCGGCTCGCGGGCCGGTTCCGCAACCGCGGCGAGAGCTACGAGGACCTGTGCCAGGTCGCGGCTCTTGGCCTGGTCAAAGCGGTCAATCGCTACGACCCCGAGCGCCGCAACGCCTTCGAGAGCTACGCCATCCCCACGATCAACGGTGAGATCAAGCGGCACTTCCGTGACCACATGTGGACCCTGCACGTGCCGCGCGGCATCCAGGAGCTGCGCAACCGAGTGCGCGTCGCCCAGCAAGAACTGGCCGGAACGGGCGCGGGTCCTGCTCCGACCTGCAAGGAGATCGCCGACCGGGCAGCCCTGAGCGAAGAGGAGGCACGCAAGGGCCTCACGGCGCTCGACAGCTTCAAGGCACTGTCCCTGGACGCCGAGCAGCCGGGCGGTGAGGACGGCTACTCACTCCTCGACACGCTGGGCTCCCCGGAGCCCGCGATGGACGTCGCCGTCGACCGCGAGGCCGTCAAGCCCTGCCTGCGGGCCCTCCCCGAGCGGGAGCGCGCCATCCTCTACATGCGCTTCTTCGACGACATGACGCAGAGCCGCATCGCGGAACAGCTCGGCATCTCACAGATGCACGTCTCACGGCTCATCAGCCAGAGCTGCGACCGGCTCCGCGACGAGGTCCTGCAAGACGCCGCGTGACCGCGCCGCCGCGTCACGTCAGCAGCCGCAGCACCGCCTCCTCGATGGCTCCCTGGGTCGCCGGGTGCCCGAACTCGGCCCCGTCGCCCAGCTGCTCCAACGCGGGGGCGATCGTGCGGCCCTCCTCGAAGAGCTCGATGACGCGCGGGTTGATGTAGGAGGCCCGGCACACCGCGGGCGTGTTGCCCAGGTACTGACTGACCTCGCGGACGGCCCGGGTGACGGCGCCCTTGCGTGCGGTGCGGGACTCGTCGGCGACGGGTGCGGACACGGCGAGGGCGACCGCCGCGAGGACGGTCGCGTGCCAGGTGCGGAAGTCCTTCGCGGTGATGTCCTCGCCCGCGCACTCGCGAAGGTAGTCGTTGAGTTCGGCGGCGTTCAGCTCGTGCCAGGTCCCGCCCTGCCGATAGGCGAACAGCCGTTCGCCACCGTCGTCCCGGCGCAGCAGGGCGCGCAGCACCTTGCAGGCGGGCGGATCGACGAGCGCGCGGGTCTGCGTCTTGGAGTACTTCGCCGGATACGTGAGAGTGACCTCCCCAGCGTGGCAGGAAGCGTGTTCCTTGAGCAGGGTGGTCAGTCCGTACGTGCCGTTGTCCCGCCGGTAGGACTCGTTTCCGACGCGGAAGAACCCGAGGTCGAGCAGGCGGGCGGCGCAGGCGATGACGCGTTCGCGGCAGAGACCGCGGCGGCCGAGGTCCTTTGTCACGTGCGCGCGCACCTCGGGGAGCGCGCGGGCGACCTCCAGCACGTGGTCGTGCTTCGCCGCCTCCTGCCGCTCGCGGAACTGCGGGTGGTACAGGTACTGGCGCCTGCCCGCCGCGTCGGTGCCGACAGCCTGCAGGTGTCCGTTGGGCCAGGGACAGATCCAGACGTTCTCCCAGGCCGGCGGGATGACGAGCCGCCGCAGGCGCTCCTTCTCCTCGGGGTCGGTGATGGGGCGCCCGGAAGCGTCCTTGTAGCGAAATCCGCGTCCCGAACGGACGCGGGAGATCCCGGGTTTGTCGACGTGGCTCGTCCTCAGCCGCCGCTTCTCGCGCATGATTCAGGAGTGCCCCCCACAGCGCGGCGTCAGACCTGGGTTCGGGGTGTTCGGCGCAGCTCGCCGCTCACTTCTCCCACCGCAACCCGTACGGGCCCCACGCGATGGTTGCCTCGCGTTCTCAAGGAGACCCGGAAGCGTGCATGACCGAACCTGGACCCAGGGTCCCCAGTGATATGCCCGACGGCCCGACCTGACGCCCCACGGTCCGCCGACCGCCCGGGGCCCGGCACACGAGGAGGTTGCATGACCGACCACACCACCGCCACCGCCAGAGCGGCCGTCGTCACCGGCGCTGACTCCGGCATCGGCCGGGCGACGGCAGTCCGTCTCGCCGAGGCCGGGATGGACGTCGGGATCACCTGGCACAGCGATCAGGAAGGCGCCGAGAGGACGGCCGAGGAGGTACGCGGGCACGGCCGGCGCGCGGCCGTCGCCCAGATGGACCTGTCCCGGCTGCCCGATGCCGCGCAGGTGGTCGACGAGCTCGCGGAGCGGCTCGGCCGCATCGACGTCCTGGTCAACAACGCAGGCACAGGCACCTCGACCCCGTTCCTGGACCTGAAGCACGAGGATGTCGTACGAGTCCTCGACGTCGACCTCGTCGGCCCGTTCCTGTGCAGCCAGCTCGCCGCCCGCCGCATGATCCAGCAGGGTGACGCCGGGCGGATCGTCAACGTGACCTCGGTGCACGAACACCAGCCCCGCGTGGGCGCGGCTCCCTATTGCGCCGCCAAGGGCGGGCTCGGGCTGCTGACGCAGGTGATGGCCCTGGAACTCGCGGAGCACGGCATCACCGTCAACTCCGTCGCGCCCGGTGAGATCGCCACCCCGATGACCGGGCAGGAGAACACGGACGTGCATGGTGTGAGCCGCCCCGGCATCCCGCTCGGCCGGCCCGGTGACGCCCGTGAGATCGCCGCCGTCATCGCGTTCCTCGCAGGGCCCGATTCCTCGTACGTGACCGGCGCGTCCTGGGTCGCGGACGGCGGCATGGTGCGGATGGGCCCCCAGGCCGGTTCCCACCTCCAGAGCGATGAATGGCGGCGGCCCTGAGATTCCAGGAGAGGACACAGCCCTCGCCGCCGTCACCCTGCGGCAGGGGGGAAGGGCGACACCCCGCGCACCGGTGCGCGGCGGCGCCGCACAGTGGACCGGGCCGGATAGAAGTCGGCGGACCGGGTATCGGATGTGCCTGGATCGGAGATCGTCGGAGACTGCCGACCTGCGCGATCAGTGCAGCAGCCGGTGTCCGGAAACGGAGCAGCAGGTGACGCGGAACGCGGAAGACGCCACCCCAGGCCCCCTCACCGACGACCGGCAGAAGCCGGTCACCGAACGGTCCTCGGCGGGAGAGCCCATCGAGGTGAGAACAGAGCAGGCTCCCGCGGAGGAACTTCCCCCTGACCTCAACCAGGCCATCCTCGAGGCGGCCAAGCAGGTCGGTGCCGTACTCAAGAGGGGCGGGCACGACTTCGCCCTCGCCGGCAGCGTCGCCGCATACGCGCACGGCGGGACCGGGAACCTCCAGCACGACGCCGACTTCTGCATCAAGCCCGAGGACGCCGAGGCGGTCGCGGCGACCCTGACCGATGCCGGGCTGACCGTGTACGCGCCGCCGGAGGACTGGCTGCTCAAGGCCAAGTGCCTGGGGCAGGACATCGACCTCATCTTCGAGCTGGCCCACCAGCCGGTCAACGCCGAGCTCCTCGGCCGCGCCTCGGAGCTGCCGGTGGACTCGGTGCAGATGCCGGTCCTGGCGCCGACGGACCTGGTGCGGGCCCTGCTCGCCGCCTTCTCCGAGCATCACTGCGACTTCGGCGCCGTCCTGCCGATCGCACGGCAACTGCGCGAGAAGATCGACTGGGAGGCGGTCCGCCGTGATTGCGGGGATGCGCCGATGCCGGCGGCGTTCCTGTATCTGCTGGAGCGCCTGCAGGTCATCGCACCGCAAGGAAACGCACCGGAAGGAGGAGACCGATGAACGACCAGGCACATGCCGACTATCGCATCGCCCACCTCAAGGAGCGGCTCGCCGCCGAGGAGCTGGGCGAGCTCGGCATCCGCATCGAGAGCCGTGGACCGTCCGTGATGGTCGCCGGGACCGTGCCCACGACGCACTGCCGCGATGAACTGCGGCGCACCGTGAACGAGGAGCTTGACGGCCTGACGATCCACTTCGACATCGTGGTGGCCGAATCATCGGCCCCCGACCACCCCGAGGAGCTCGCATGATCCGCGTCGCAGCCGTGGGGGACATCCATATGGGCCTCGACAGCCAGGGCGTGCTCAGGCCCGCCTTCGAGACCCTCCCCGACTGTGCGGACCTGCTGCTCCTCGCGGGGGACCTCACTCGTCACGGCACGCCGGAAGAGGCCCGCGTGGTGGCCCGGGAGGTCACCGGTCTGGCGGTCCCGGTCGTCGCGGTGCTCGGCAACCACGACCATCACGACGAGCGGCCCGAGGAGGTCACCTCCATCCTGCGCGAGGCGGGCGTCCAGGTGCTCGAGGGACAGGGCACGGTCGTCGAGGCCGACGGCAAGCGGGTGGGGGTGGCGGGCACCAAGGGCTTCGGCGGGGGGTTCATCGGCCGCAGCGGCAGCGAGTTCGGCGAACCCATGATGAAGGAGTTCATCCGGTACACCCGCCGCTGCGCCGACGGGCTGCGGACGTCGCTGCGCGAACTGGCGGAGCAGGAGTGCGAGGCCCGGGTGGCGCTCATGCACTTCGCGCCGGTGCCGGACACCTTGGCGGGCGAGCCCCTGGAGATCTACCCGTTCCTCGGCAGCTATCTCCTGGCCGAGGCGGTCGACGAGGCGGGCGCGGACCTGGCCGTCCACGGCCACGCGCACGCGGGTAGCGAGCACGGCATGACCAGCGGCGGCGTACCGGTCCGCAACGTCGCGCAGCCGGTCATCCGCAAGGCGTTCAACGTGTACCACCTGCCGGACCACGGAGGTTCGGCGCAGACCGCGACCGCCTCGGCTTCCGCCGAGCGGTCGGGCTGACCAAGATTTCGGCAACGACGGCGAAGGGCCGGACCAGGACGGCGAAGGCCCGCACCAAGAGGCGAGGCCCGGACCAAGTGGTCCGGGCCTCGCCTTGCCTGGTAGGGGTCAGACCTCGCCACGCCAGGCGCCGGTCTCCACGCCACCACGCTGCTCGATGAACTGCTTGAACCGTCCCAGGTCGCCGGTGACCTGCCGCTTGATGAAGCCGAGCTTGTCGCCGACCGTCTCGGCCAGGCCTTCGGGGGCGTAGTCCATCTGCAGCATGACCTTGGTGTGCGTGTCGTCCAGGCGGTGAAAGGTGACGACGCCGGCCTGCTTGGCCTGGCCCTCCACCGTGGTCCACGCCACGCGCTCGTCCGGGATCTGCTCGGTGATCGTGGCGTCGAACTCCCGCTCCACGCCGTCGATCTTCGTCACCCAGTGGGTGAGTTCGTCGGTGCGCTGTTCGATCCGCTGCACACCTTCCATGAACTCGGGGAACGTCTCGAACTGGGTCCACTGGTTGTATGCCGTGCGGACCGGCACATTGACCGCGATGGACTCTTCGACTCGCGACACAGATGACACCTTTCCTCGTGAACTCGTCCGGCCCCTTCTGCGCCGGCGCCGGACGGTGCGGCACTTTCTCTCCGCCCGGGTGCCCAGGACGTCCGCTGTCACACCCGCCGCTCTCACCTCTTCCCCCGGCGCCGCGCGCCGAGCGCCACCGCTCCGCACGCGGCGCCCGCCGCCGCGACGGCGGCGAGCGCCGGATGCCGGGAAGCCCAGAGCTGCGGGTCGCGTCGGCGGGATTCCTGATCGAAGGAGCCGTGCGCCCCGTAGTCGGTGTCGTCGTCCACCGGGTGGAAGAGGTTGTTTCTGCGGTTCTGCTGCGCCGCCTCGTCGGTCTGCTGGGCGTCATATCCGGTGCGCGCGAGATATCTGTCGAGCAACCCCGGTGCGATCTTGTTGGCGACGAGGGTCGCCGCCGTACTGGACCCTACGAAGTACTGCTTGCGGCCGGGGTGATCGGCGGCTTGCAGGACGGCGTCCGCAGCGACTTCGGGCTGGTAGATCGGGGCCACCGGCTGCGGTCGGCGGGGCAGCCGGGAGAGGACCCAGGAGAACTGAGGGGTGTTGACGGCGGGCATCTGGACCACGGTGATCCGGATGCCGCTGCCCTGGTGCATGAGTTCGGTGCGTACCGATGAAGTGAAGCCGTTGATGGCGTGCTTGGCCCCGCAGTAGGCGGACTGCAGGGGGATGGATCGCGCGCCGAGCGCGGAACCGACCTGCACGATGGTGCCGGTGTCACGGGGCGTCATATGGGCCAGCGCGGTCCGGGTGCCGTTGACGAACCCCAGGTAGGTCACCCGCGTGACGCGTTCGTACTCCTCCGCCGTGATCTCGGTGAAGGGCGCGAAGACCGAGGTGAACCCGGCGTTGACCCAGATGTCGATGCGGCCGAAGGCCCGCACGGCCGCGTCGGCCGCCGCTTCGACCGCGTGGTGGTCGGCGACGTCCGTGGGAACGACGAGCGCGCGCCCGCCGGCTTCCTCGACCTCGCGAGCCGCCGCGTCGAGTCCGGCCCGGCCTCTGGCCAGCAGGACGACGTCGTCGCCGCGCGCCCCGAACGCGCGGGCCGTGGCCCGGCCGATCCCCGCGCTCGCTCCGGTGATGACAACGGCCTTCGTCATGACGGCTTTCCTTCCGATCCGGGTGCTGTGGTGAGGCGGACGGAGGATTCGAGCATCAGGGCGTGGACGAAGGCCTGCGGCACGTTGCCGCGGAGCTGTCGCTGGCTGATGTCGTACTCCTCCGTGAAGAGGCCGGGCGGCCCGCAGGCGGCCCGATTGCGCTCGAACCAGCGCAGGGCCTCCGCCTGGTTTCCCTGCTGGTGTTCGGCGAGCGCCATGACGTATCCGCACAGCAGGAAGGCGCCCTCGGCTTCTTCGAGGGGCCGTTCGTCGTGGCGGAAGCGGTAGGCGTAGTAGTCGTCGGTCAGTTGCTCGCGGTAGGCCTCCAGCGTCCGCACGGTCCTCGCGTCGGCGGCGGGCAGCGCACCGCGGATCGGCGGGATCAGCAGCGCCCCGTCGAGGCCGGGGTCGTCGGCGGCGCGCTGCCAGCGTCCGGTGGGGTGCGTGCTGGTCGCGGACGTCTCGGCGACCAGCGTGTCGGCGAGAAAGGCCCACCGGGCGGCGCGCGCCGGCGACGCGTACGTCGCCATGGAGCGCAGGCCCGCAGCGCAGATGAGACGGCTGTGGGTCCAGACGCGGTCGTCCAGCTCCCAGATCCCCGCGTCCGGTTCGCCCCGGCGCCGGGCGATGGTGTCGGCCGCGATGCCCGCCGCGCGCCAGCCGTCGCTGTCGAGCCTGTCCGCCCGGGCCGCGGCGGCGAAGAGCAGCAGCGCCTCGCCGAACGCGTCGAGCTGGAACTGGTGGTTGACCCAGTTGCCGGTGAGGTCGTGGCCTCCCGGATAGCCGGGAAGCTGCAGGCATTTCTGGTCCGGGACCTGATCGCCGGTGACGGTGTAGGCGGGCGCCATGCGGGGCCCGTCGGCGTGCAGACGTGCGGAGACGAACCGTACGGCGCCGTCGGTGAGGGCATGGTCGCCCGCGACAGCGGCGGCCTGCCCGGCATAGCACTGGTCGCGGATCCACACGTACCGGTAGTCGTAGTTGCGCCCCGCTCCGACCCGCTCGGGGAGGCTGGTCGTGGCCGCCGCGACCATGCCGCCCGTCGAGCTGGTGAGGCCGCGCAGCACGGTGCACGAGTGCCGGGCGTCCGCGGGTGCCAGGGAGGCGGGCAGCGGGGGCACCGCGCGTTTCCAGGCGAGTTCCGTGGCGTTCCACGCCCGGTCCGCGTCGACGGGGTGGCCGAGTTCCGCGTCGGAGAGTTCGAGGACCAGGTCGTGGTGGCCGCCGGGCGACAGCACGAGGTCGGCTTCCAGTCCCGTCGTGCGCAGAGCGGCGCGGACGGGGCGGGCCGCTGTGGCGCCCGTCCAGCGCCAGCGCAGGGGGCCCGCGTGTCCGGTCCACACGCCCGAGTCGCCGCGGCGCACGTGCCGGGGCGGGCTGTCACCGAAGTCGGCATGCGGATCGAGACGTACGGTGACACGCGCCTCGCCCTCGACGGCGGTGATCCTGCGCAGCAGCACGGCCCGTCGCGTGTCGCCGGGGAAGGCGAGCGCCTCACGGCATTCGATGACGCCGGTGGTGGTCACCCAGCGGCTGCGCCAGATCAGGGTGCCTTCCTCGTAGTAGCCACCCCAGACGAACCGGTCGCGAGGGGCGACGGTGTAGTGGCCCGCGCCACCGATGAGGGCGGAGAACACCGCGCCGGAGTCCCAGCGCGGTGCGCACATCCATACGATGTCGCCCTCGGGCCCGACCAGCGCGCCGCGTTCACCGTCGGCGAGCAGCGCGTATTCGCGCAGTACGTGCGGTGGGGGTACGCCGTCGTGCGACTGGTGCGGGCGGGTCATGCGCCTCCCTCGGCATCGGTGCCCGGTCGTTCACCGGACGCGGTGGACCGCCGCGGTCCTCGCGTCAGGTCACTTGCCTGCCGGTCCCTGCTCGCCGCCGGGACCGGACTCCCGGCGGCGGCCGGGCAGCATTTCCTGGACCTTGGCCTTGAACCCCTGGCGCACGACCGCGGTCTTGTCGCTGTCGCCCTTGAGGAGCGACAGGGCCGCTGCCTCGATCTGGTCGAGGGTGGCGTGCGGAGGGATCGGCGGGACGGCGGGATCGGTCCGGAAGTCGATGACGAACGGCCGGTCGGCGCCCAGGGCCCGGTGCCACGCGGACTCCACGTCGCCCGGCTTCTCCACCCGTACGCCTTCGAGGCCGATCGTGCGGGCGAAGTCGGCGTACGGGACATCGGGCAGCGCCTGCGAGGGCAGGAACTGCGGGGCGCCGGACATGGCGCGCATCTCCCAGGTGACCTGGTTGAGGTCCTGGTTGTTCAGGACGGCGACGATCAGCCGCGGGTCTTCCCACTCCTGCCAGTACTTGGCGACGGTGATGAGTTCGGCCAGGCCGTTCATCTGCATGGCGCCGTCCCCGACGATCGCGAGGGCGGGCCGGCCGGGATGGGCGAACTTGGCGCCGATGACGTAGGGCACGCCCGGGCCCATCGTGGCGAGCGTGCCGGACAGCGAGCCGCGCATCTCGCCACGCATGCGCAGGTGGCGGGCGTACCAGTTCGCGGCCGAACCGGAATCGGCGGCGAGCATCACGTTGTCCGGCAGCAGGGCGTCGAGGGCGTGCACGACGTATTCGGGGTTGACCGGGTCGGCGTCCACCGCGGCGCGCCGTTGCATGACCTCCCACCACCGGGCGGTGTCCTTCTCGATCTTCTTGCGCCAGGCGCCGTGCTTCTTGCGCTTCAGCCGCGGGATGAGGGCTTCGAGGGTCGCGCGCGCGTCACCGACGAGGTTGACCTCGAACGGATACCGCAGTCCGATCATGAAGGGGTCGATGTCGATCTGCACCGCGCGGGCCTGGTCGAACTCCGGCAGGAACTGGCTGTACGGGAAGCTGGAGCCGATCACGAGCAGGGTGTCGCACTCCTGCATCATCTCGTACGAGGGCCGCGTGCCGAGCAGGCCGATGGAACCGGTCACATACGGCAGATCGTCGGGAAAGGCGTCCTTGCCGAGCAGTGCCTTGGCCACTCCGGCGCCCAGCAGGTCCGCGAGCCGCTCGACCTCGGCGCGGGCGCCGCGTGCGCCCTGGCCGACCAGGATGGCGACCTTCTCGCCGGAGTTGAGCACCTCGGCTGCCCGTTCGACGTCCTTGGGGGCGGGGGCCGGGGCATAGCTGCTCAGGCCGAGGCTGGAGGGGACCATCTTGAACGCGTGCGTCGGGGGCGTGTACTCCAGCTCCTGGACGTCCGCGGGGATGATCACCGCGGTGACCGTCCGCTTGGCGTACGCCGTGCGCATGGCCCGGTCGAGCACGTTGGGCAGCTGCTCGGGGACCGTCACCATCTCGCAGAAGTCGGACGCGACGTCCTTGTAGAGGCTCAGCAGGTCGACTTCCTGCTGGTAGGAGCCGCCCATCGCGCTCCGGTTGGTCTGTCCCACGATGGCGACCACGGGTACGTGGTCCAGCTTCGCGTCGTACAGGCCGTTCAGCAGGTGGATGGCTCCGGGGCCCGACGTGGCGGCACAGACGCCGACCTTGCCGGAGAACTTGGCGTACCCCACCGCCTCGAACGCGGCCATTTCCTCGTGCCGGGCCTGCACGAACTTCGGGTTGTTGTCCGCGCGGCCCCACGCGGCGAGGAGACCGTTGATCCCGTCGCCGGCGTAGGAGAAGACGTGGTCGACGTCCCACTCGCGCAGGCGCTGCAGAACGTAGTCGGAGACCTTGGTCGCCATGGCGTTGTTTCCTTTCGGGGGTGCGGGGCCCCGGGGGTGCGGGGATGTGTTGGGCGTGCGGATGGGTGCGTGGCGCTCGGGCGCGTGAGGGACCAGGACGAACCGGGCGCAAGAGCCCGGTACCCGAAGTCGTCGGGTTCACGTGTCGGATGTCGGGCCGCTGCCCCGATCGGCCCTGTCAATAGCCACGAGTGGCAGCGGCGCGGTCCGTCATTCGACTGCAGAAGCACCGTCTGTGCCCTCTGAGTAGATTCGGGAGACCGATCAGGAATAAGAAGTGGGATGCTCGGGCATAATCGGCCCCTGCTTGTGAGCCCGCCCATAGGGGCCACATCACACGCTAAGGGCGGTAGTAGACGCCTGAGCCGCTCACAGGCCGTGGAATTACCCGGAACGCACCCATGGCGAAAACGCCTGGCGCAGACCTACGTAACCGGGTAGTACGTCACATCCTTGCGTCCCTTTCTCCTCGCCGCTAACCATGGTCGACATCGCAGGGTTTCGGAACTCGGACAGCGCGAATTCATCGCCATTCCGAACGCACCGGCCTCGCGCCACGTCCCCCATGGAAAAGGTTCACTCCCGTATGACCACGCGTACCAGCACCGCCCGCACCGCCCGTATCCGCTCGTTCTCCATCGCGGGCCTCGCCACGGCCGGAGCCGCCGCCGCTCTGCTCACCGTCGCCCCCTCCCCCGCCCAGGCAGCCGAGCCGGCCGCCGTGAGCAAGCAGGTCTCCCAGGCCGCCGCGGCCGACAAGAAGTACGCCGACAACCTCGACGGCTGGATCAAGGAGTCCCTGGACATCATGAAGTCCAAGGGCATCCCCGGCTCCTACGAGGGTCTGCACCGCAACATCATGCGCGAGTCCGCCGGTGACCCGAACGCCCAGAACGGCTGGGACGTGAATGCCCAGAACGGCACCCCCTCCAAGGGCCTGCTCCAGGTCATTCAGCCCACCTTCGACGCCTACCACGTCAAGGGCACGCCGAATGACCTGACCGACCCGGTCGCCAACATCACCGCCGCCGCGAACTACGCCGCCGACAAGTACGGCTCGATCGACAACGTCGACTCCGCCTACTGAGCCGTTCTCCTTCCCGGCACAGCCACACCGTGACCGCCCCCCATTCGACCTTGCGGCCACAAAGAAGTGCCCCAGGTCCCAGAAGTGAGTGAAGAAAGTCCCGGCATACGCCCTGCCGCCCCGCGGCACCCCCTGGGAGACCGTACGGACCAGGGTGAGGAGAGGCGCGATGCCAGGTGACATCGGCGGCAGCCACCAGCGAGAGCCGCGGGTGCGGCAGACGCAGCGAGCGTCACCGGCTCCGCGCGCGAGGATCGGGGGCCGGGAGGTTCGGCCCGCGTGGGTCGGCGACAGGCCCTTCCGGAGTGCGCTGGGACTACGCCTGGTCCCGCAAGGCGACCGGCAGCCGCCCGCGAGCCGAGAGAGCCCACCGCCGGGAGCTTGAGCGGGTGCTACGCCCTCTGGCGCCCTCGGCGGGGGTGTGCTGAGGTGCACGCAGCCCCGGAACCCCACCCCGGCCATCGGAGAGCGACTTTGCGCAGTCTGACCTTCGTCATCGGTACCGGCCGCAGCGGCTCCACCGCTCTGTCCCGCATCCTCAACACCCACCCCGACGTACTCAGCCTCAACGAATACCTGGCTTCCGTCGGTGACGCGGCCTTCCCCGAAGGCCGGGGCCGGATCTCGGGCGCGGAATTCTGGGAGGCCCTTTTCCGGCCCACCCCGTACTTCGCGAGCATGATCCGCAGTGGGCTTCTTATGCCCGAGTTCCTCTACACACGCCGTCCGGGGCGATACACGGCGCGGAGCGCCGGCATCCCCGCGCTCTCCCTCATGGTGTTGCCCCACCTCACCGACGACCCCGACGGCCTGCTCGACGAAATCCGCGCGTCGGTTCTCGACTGGCCCGACCGCCCCGCCGCCGAGCACCACGAAGCGCTCTTCGAGTGGCTCGGCGGGCGATGGGGACGCACCGCCGTCGTGGAGCGCTCCGGTTACTCGACGGGCTGGGCTCCCGGGCTGCGAGCCGCTTTCCCTCACGCGAAGTTCGTGCACCTCTTACGGGACGGACCCGACTGCGCTCTGTCCATGAGCCGTCACCCCGGGTACCGCGTGATCACTTTGATGCGCGAGATCAAAGAACGGACGGGCGTCGAGAACTTCGGCGACCTGACCGACGAGCACGTGCGCTCCCTGCCGCCCGATCTGGCGCCCCTGCTCGACGAGCGGTTCGACCCCGCCCTCGTACGAGACCGGACCTTTCCCCTGCGCCGGTTCGGCGCCCTGTGGTCCGAACTCGTCATCCAGGGTGCACGGTTCCTCGACGGCCTGCCCGCCGCTCACCGCATGGCACTCGCCTACGAAGACCTCCTCGACTCCCCGCGTGAGGAGCTCACCCGTCTCGCCACGTTCGTCGGGGTCGAACCTTCCCGCCAGTGGCTGGACGGTGCCTGCGCCCAGCTCGACCCGAGCCGCCGCGGCTCCGCCGGGAAGCAGCTGACGGCCGCCGAACTCGACGAGCTCAAGGAGAGTTGCGCTCCGGGCGTCCGCGCGCTGGAGAGAAAGCCGAGCTGACGGCAGCCCCGGCGGCCCCCGGCCGCCCGGACCTGGAAGACAGATCCGGGCGGCCAGGTCGAACGGGCCGGATGACTCAGTCGGCCGACGGAGCGCTACAACTTCTTGCCCGGTCGCTACAGCCCTTGTCTGGTCCCCGGTACCGCGGGGTCGATGCGCGCGTTCGCTCCGTTGATCACGAACTGCGAGCCGGGCTCGATCAGGACGTCCCCGTCTCGTGAGTCGCTGATCTTCACGTTGCTGAGCGTCGCGCTGCCGCGCGCGCCGCCCATGGCGAGGATGCCGGAGCCGTTGTTGGACTTGGAGATCGTCACGTTGCTGATCTTCACGTCCGGCATGGCACCTCCCCCCGTCTTGAACTGGATGCCGTCGTACGTCGAGTCGTGGATGTCGGTGTCGCGGATCGTGACACCCGGGATGTTCGGGCCCTGGGCGAACAGGGTGATCGCGCCGAACTCCTGGTCCTCGTTCCAGAACGCCCCGCCGGTGCGGTAGAGCCCGTTGTTCGCGATCAGCGTCTGCCCGGAGAAGGGAATCGGGTCGTGGTCGGTCGCGAGCATGATGCCGGGGTAGTTCATGGTGTCGTACACCAGGTTGTTCTCGATCTTGTTGCCGTAACCGCCGTACACCGCTATGCCGTTGGCACGCCACGGCAGTTGCACCGTGTTGTTGCGGAACACGTTGTCGTGGCCGATGTCGGTCGACTGGTCCTTGACGTACTTGCTGGCCCACACGGCGAGTGCGTCGTCACCGGTGTTGCGGAACGACGAGTTGAAGACGGACGAGTTGCGGGTGCCGTTGGTGAAGTTGACGCCGTCCGCGTAGGTGTTGCGAATGCGCATCCCGGTGAACTCCAGGCCGTCGCCGGGTCCCCACAGCTCAGGGATGTTGCTGTAGTCGCGGCCGACCCAGGCGCCGACGTTGGCGTGCTCGATCCACACGTTCGCGATCTTGGTGTTCTTGCCGAAGCGGCCGTTGAGACCGACGCCGCCCTCGGCGTTGCCGTCGCCGCCCCGGATGGTGCCGGAACCGAAGATGGCGATGTCGGAGATCTTGGTGTTGTCGTCGATGTCGAAGCCGAAGTTGCCCTCGTGCGGATGGTTGATGCCGCCCGCGTCCTGCGGTGGTGTCAGCGAGTAGAGCTGTGAGTGCCACATGCCGGCGCCCCGGACCGTCACGTCCTTGATGCCCACCTGGTTGTACTGACCCCGGTTCAGCGGGTCGTCGGTGAGGATCTTCCTCTCCTGGCGCCACTGTCCGGCCGGGATCCACACGCAGTCGATGTCGCCGTTCTGGTCGGCGGTCACCGCCTTCTGAATCGCGTGCGCGTCATCGATCCCGTCGTTGGGAACCGCCCCGTACTCGGTGATCGACCTGCACGAGGCGGGCTTGCTGGCCGCCGGTGCCACCTGCTCCAGATCGATCACGTCGATCGCGTAGTACGCGGCGTCGTCACCGGCGTCACGCTGCAGGCGGAACGTGGTGCCTTCGGGGTAGGTCCGCGTGAGCAGGGCGTGTGATTCGTCGAAGAGGCGACGGGCGTCACCGCCCGGGGTGTTGGTCAGCCCCTCGGGCTGGTCCGTGTTGCCGTACAGCCAGCTGTGCTTGGACGACAGGGACAGCTTCTGGACGAACTCGCCGTCCGCGTAGAGGCTCAACGTCTTCTCCTGGCCGCCGCCGCCCGGAGCGTCGGGGATGGAGTTGCGTACGACGATGGAGTTGGTGGCGCTGGTCGAGGTGAACTGCACGTGCTGGCCGGTCGAGTTGAGCCGCACGGACTTGCGCCCCGAGGACTCGGTGGCGAAGTTCGTGTGTCCGAACGTGCGCTCGGCGTCCGCCTCCAGCAGCGTTCCGTCGTACCGGCCGTCCTCGGCCTCGTATGCGACGTACGGTGACGCCGCGCCGCGCCCGATGACGATGGAGCGCGCGAAGACGTTGTTCTCCTCGTTCGTCTCGTCCACGACGTCCGTGGCGTCGGCGGTGGCTGTGAGTGTGGCGCCTCCACTGGTGGCTGTCCACTTGCCCGAGATGTCGACGGTGGCGCTCCCGCCCGCGGCCATGGCGGGCGCTGTGCCGTTCAGCGTCTTGTCGCCCACGGTCAGGCGAGTCACCGAGCCGGCGCTCACCGCGCTGGTCCCGCGGTTGCGCACCTTCACCGCGAAGGTGACGTCGGCTCCGACCGCGGGGTTCGCCGGGTTCGACGTGATGCCGGTGACCTCCAGGTCGGGCCCCGGACTCTGGCCGACCGACAGTTTCGCGTCGGCGGTGCGGCTGTTGTTGTCGTTGTTCTGCTCGGCGACGGTGTCGCCGGGATCCACCACCGCGGACACCGTGTAACTGCCTTGCGCCCGCTTGCCGATGTCGACCGGAACCGTGGCCGACTCACCGGCGCCGAGCGCGCCCACCTCGGCGTTGCCCGCGATCGTTCCGCCCAGACTGACGTCGACGGTGGTGGCGGGCGAGGCCGCCGAACCGGTGTTGCGCACGGTGGCGTCGACCTTGATGGCGTCGCTCTCACTGGGCTGCGCGGGCCGCCAGCTCAAGTCTGCGACGGTCAGGTCGGGGTTGGGCGCCGGGGCGCCGTTGACCTCGAACTCCGCGACCTGGCCTCCGTACCCGGAGCTGTTTGAGTAGATCTTCAGCCGGACCTCGGCATAGCGCCCGGAGACCGGGATCGTCACACTGTTGCGGTTGCCTGTGGGGTCGAAGGTGTAGTCGGCACGGGCCTTCACCGTGCTGAAGTCGGCGGCGGACTGTGCGCGGCCGAGCACCTCGATGTTCTGCTTACGGGTCGCCCAGGCCGCGTCCGGGTTGAGTTTGAGGACGACCGAGTCGAGCTCTGCGTCGGCGCCGAGCTTCACGGTCAGCGTCGACGGATGTCCGCTGGACTCCCAATAGGTGTTCGTGCTGCCGTCGTTGGCGTTGGGCGCGTAGTAGTTCTGGGTGGACGTGGACGCCTCGATCGGCTTCTTCAGTGCCAGGTTCGTGGCCGCTTTGGACGCCGTCGGCGCCGCGTGGGCGGCCACGGGCAGAATCCCGGCGGCCAACAGGGCTGCGGTGAGCCAGACGCCGATGCTGCGTCGGCTCCACTGTCTCCATCTCACGGTGTTCCTCTCGACGTACGGGGACTGACGCGTTCATGACATCTCGACGTATCCGCGGCACGCCGTCAGGGGCGGGGGCGTGGTGGCGACGGCAGCACTCAATCGCCATTACGGTGAGAGCGCAAGATGTGTGGCATGAATCGCAAATAGTCGACAGAATTACGAGATCCTTAGCGGCACCATAGGATCTGTCGAACTGCTCGCTGTTCGTCCCATGCCGATACAAACAGCAACCAGGACACAAGGGCTATCCTCCCAGCACGGATGACTGGAGGGTGATTTGCGGGATCGTCCCGGCGGTCGGGGGGGTACCCCACTGCCCGGCAGAGCAGACAGCTCTTCAGGCCGCTTCGTAGTGGTGCGCTCGCCCACCGCGCCACTTCACCCACGCCGGATCATCGAGGAGCCCCTCCGCGTCGGGCAGGCCCGCACGCCGCAGGAACTCGACCACGTCGTGGTCGCTGTGGGCGAGGCCGAGGATCTCCCCGCGCGCCGTCACCCTGCGCCCGCCGGTGGGCGAGAGGGGGTGCACGACTATCGGCGCGGAATCCATGCCTCCAGGGTGCGGGGACGCCTACGGCAGCGCATCCCGAGCGGCTGCGCCGATCAGGGCCCGGCGGTCGTTCGTCGGTACGTCAGCCGCCGGTAGGTCACTCGTCCGCACGTCAGTGGGGGGAATGCGCTGCACGCGCATTCCCCCCGGCTTACCGCTCGTCACGGATGGTCGGGCGCCTGCTCCGGCGGTGTACTGCCGCCCTTCCCCCCGCCCTTGGCACCCCGGTCAGTTCCGTGCGCCTCGCCGCCCTTGCCCTGGGAGGTCCGGGGCTCCGATGCCTTTCTCTCCCCGCTCTCCTGGGGAGTAGCGGCACCCTTTCCGCTGCGCCGCACCTCGGGTTGCTGTGGATTCGACATTCCAGCTCCTCTCCGGGGGCCATAAGCCTCAGGGCTGCCCCTGTGCCTCATCTGGGTCTCCCGGCATCTGAGTTCCGGGACGTCCGGCAGGCGGCCTCAGTCAAGAAAACGGGCGGCCACCCGCAGGTCCGACACAAGCCCCCCGTACGCCTCATCTCTGTCCTTGGCCCTGAGCACCGCCGAGGGGTGCACGGTGGCGAGGAAGCGACGGTGGGCATCACCCTCCTCGTCGGCAGCCAGGGGGAGGTCGTGGCCCGACGCCAAGCAGAGCAGAGCGCCGCGCGACTCGGTCACCTTGAAGGAGTTGCCAAGGACGGACTTGCCTGCGGTCGCTCCGAGCGCGACGAGCAGCTCCGGATTCACCCGTCTCACCTCCGCCGCGAGCCAGGGGCGACAGGCGGCGAGCTCCCTGAGGTTGGGGGCCTTGTGGATGCGGCGCTTGCGGCCCTCGGTGACGGGCGCGAACTTGAAGTGCTTGACGGCGTTGGTGAAGTAGGCCTGCTCCTCATCGATTCCGGCCTCGCCGAGTGCCTTGCGGAGCAAGTGCCCGGCCGGGCCCACGAACGGCTCACCGGCCTTGTCCTCCTGGTCCCCCGGCTGCTCTCCGACCAGCATGAGACGAGCACGGGCGCGACCGGCACCGAACACGGTCTGCGTGGCGTCCGCGTACAGAGGGCAGCCGCGGCAGTCGGCAGCGGCTCGGCGCAGGGCCGGGATTCCGCCGCGCGCCGGCACGTAGGGAAGTGCCCCGCCGTGAGCCGCGTCTCGCGAGCCCGGCATAAGCGCCTCCTAGAAGAAGTCCTACGTCAACGGTCCCTCAGCACAGTCGCCCCCGCAAACCCCCGCCGGGGCACGTGGCGCAGCCGATCAGCCGGTCAGCCGGTCAGCCGGAGCGGTCCTCGTCGAGGTGTCCGGTGAGGGCATCGAGCTGTGCGGCGACATCGGGGTGGGTGCGTGCCAGGAACGAGCGGGCCGTGTTCAGGGGCTCGATCAGGGCCGCGGGGTCGTCGTCCGCGAGAGCCGCGTCGAGCTGCCCGATCGGCACCTGGGCTTGCGGCGGTAGACCGGTGAGCGACATGACCTGGCCCGCGAGACGCCGCAGGGCGGCGGCATTGGTCCGGGCCCAGGTGGTGCGGGAGCGGTCGGCGGCGCGGCGTCGGCGGGTGGCCTGCACGCGCTGCTCGCCGGTGCTACCGGTCGGGCCGGGGCGCTGACGCAGATAGCGGCGTTCGGCGGCCTGGCGGCTCGCGACCCCCAGGGGATGGGCGAGGTCGGCCCAGCTGGCGCCCGCGTGACGGGCCGTCTCGATCAGGCCGGCTTCCCATGCGGCGAGCTGTTCGCGGACCTCGCGCAGCAACAGCAGGGAGGCCAGGGCCTGTTCGGGGTCGGCACGGGTGGGTGACGCGTCGGTGTCCGTCTGCTGGGCGACCCGCATGGCGTCGCTGATGGTGGCCAGGGCGTCGGCCGCGGCAGGGAAGGACGCGGGCTTGTGGGGCTGGGCACGGGTCGGTTCCGGGGGGCCGGTCGCTGCCATGGGGCCTCCTCTTGTCGGCGTCATCGCTTGGACGACATGCAACTTGTCATCCATTGGACGACATGCTACAACCAGATGCAGGTGAAGCGCATTGGCAGGTACTGCCCGGACCTTCTGGAGGTGTTTCGCGATGTTGATGCGCACCGACCCCTTCCGCGAGCTCGACCGCATCGCCCAGCAGCTGGTCGGCCCCGGCACATGGTCACGGCCGTCCGCGATGGCCATGGACGCCTATCGCGAGGACGACGAGTACGTGGTGGCCTTCGATCTGCCCGGCGTGAGCGCCGAGGCGATCGACATCGACGTGGAACGCAACATGCTGACCGTGAAGGCCGAGCGCCGGCCGGTCGCCCCTTCCGAAAACGTCCAGATGGAGCTGTCGGAGCGGCCTCTGGGCGTGTTCTCCCGCCAGATCGTGCTGGCCGACACGCTGGACACCGAGCGCATCAAGGCCGATTATGACGCGGGTGTGCTGACCCTGCGCATCCCGATCGCCGAGCGCGCCAAGCCCCGCAAGATCTCCGTCGGGAACGACACGTCCCGCAAGGAAATCAGCGGCTGAGCCGCAGCCGCGCACGAGTGGCGCGGGGGACGGGCCATCTCCCCCTGACTCCGTCCTCCGCGCCCGACGGGGCGCGACAAGGAGCGCCAGGAGCGGCGCCCGCTCCCCCGCCCGCCCCAAGACCACCCATGGGTGCTGTCCGGCTGCCGGCACCCGCGACACGACCTCCGCGACGAGAAAGGCGCGCACTCAGCGATGTTCGAACGACCTGAACCCACCCGGCCCTTCCCCGCGATGACCTACCACCAGATGCTGGAGAAGGTCCGCTACGAAGGCGCGTACCCCTCCCGGGAGCGCGCCGAGGAAGCCGTGCGGCTGGTCCTCGGCGGACTCGGCAGGCAGCTGACCGGGGAGGAACGCGTCGAACTGGCCGCCCGCCTTCCCGTCGAGGCAGCCCTCATCCTCACCGCCCAGATCCCCGATCCCGAGCCCCTCACCGGCTGGGGCCTGGTCAAGGACCTCGCCGGCCGAGCCGGGGCGAGCCTCGCCACCACGCGCTGGGACACCGGCGCCGTCCTGGCCGCCGTCGCCGTGCTGGCGGGCCCCGAGCTGGTGACCCGCATCCTGGCCCAGCTCCCCTCCGGCCACGCGCTCCTGTTCGGGCGAGCCGAACTCATCCAGGCCGCGTAAGGCACCGCGCGGACTCAGGGGCGCCGGCGCCGGCGTACGGCGGCGACGGCGCCCAGTACCGCGCCCACCAGCAGGACGGCCCCACCCCGCAGCCACACCTCGCGCTCGATCTGCGTCGCGAGCACGACGCAGGACACCGCTCCGAGCACCGGTACGACCGTCGGGGCCCGGAAGTGGTCCCGCGGGGTGGCGTCGTCGCGACGCAGCACCAGAGCCGCCGTGTTGACCAGGAAGAAGACCACCAGCAGGAGGAGAACCAGAGTCGAGGCGAGCGTCGACACGTCACCGGTCAGCGCGAGCAGCAGTGACAGCGCGGTGGTCGCGGCGATCGCCGCCCACGGCGTACGCCTGCCGGGCAGCACCTTGGTGAGGAAGCCCGGAAGCAGCCGATCACGTGCCATGCCGTAGGCGAGGCGCGAGGACATGATGCCGGTGAGCAGGGCGCCGTTGGCGACGGCGACCAGGGCGATGGCGCTGAACAGTTCCGTGGGGACGCCGCCGGCCGCCCGGACGACTTCGAGGAGCGGTCCGCTGGACTCGACGAGGGTCTTGGTCGGCACGGCGGCCGCCGCGGCGGCACCCGCCAGTGCGTAGACCGCTCCCGCGGTGATCAGCGCGCCGAAGAGCGCCCGCGGATAGGAGCGGCGCGGATCACGCGTCTCCTCCGCCACGTTGACGGAGGTCTCGAACCCGACGAACGAGTAGTAGGCCAGGACCGCCCCGCTCAGCACCGCTGGCACGGGTCCGTGTTCCGGTGTCCCCAGGTCGGTCAGCCGCCCTACGTCGCCGTCGCCGCGCAGCACGATCCACACGCCGAGCCCGATCACGACCAGGAGTCCGCTCACCTCGATGACGGTGGCGACGACGTTGGCCCGTGTCGACTCGCTGATCCCCCGCGCGTTCAGCAGAGCGAGCGCGGCCAGGAACACCACCGCGACGAGCGCCACGGGAAGGGTGACGAACTCCGCCAGATAGTCGCCGCCGAATCCGCGCGCCAGGGCGCCCACCGACACGATCCCGGCGGCCAGCATGCAGAAACCGGCGAGGAACCCGGCGAAGGGCCCATAGGCCAGGGTCGCGTAATGCGAGGCGCCGCCGGCCCGGGGGTACTTCGTGGCGAGTTCGGCGTAGGAGGCGGCCGTCAGCAGCGCCAGGCACAGCGCCACGACGAGGGGCACCCACACGGCGCCGCCCGTGTCGGCCGCGACCTGGCCCACCAGGACGTACACGCCCGCGCCGAGGACGTCTCCCAGGATGAAGAAATAGAGCAGCGGGGCGGTCAGTGCCTTCTTGAGCGGAGTCGACGAGTCGGACGCCGCTGTAACGGTGCTGGGTGATTTCACGCGCACACATGTACCCGGTTCGGCGTCCGGCAGACGGCGAACCCCTCGAACGCCTGCGAGGGTGAACAGGAATGACGACGAACGGGCCGGGTACCGGGGAGCCGTCGCATCCGACGCAGCTTGCCGCGTCCGAGGAGGACTGGAGAGTCGAATGGCCGTACGACACCGATTGATCAAACGGTCCGTGGCAGACGTCTGGGCGGTACTCGCGGACGGTTCACTCTACGGAGACTGGGTAGTGGGCACGGCCCGGTCGGAGCCCAAGGAGGGCCGTTGGCCCGAGGTCGGCTCCAGCATCACGTACACCGTGAAGGTGGGCTGGCGGACCCTGTCGGGAACGACGACCGTCCGGCGGTGCGAAGAGCCCCGCATCCTGGAGCTCGAGGCCGACAGCGGATGGCTCGGTGCCGCGCGGATCGCCGTCGACGTACGCCCCTGGGGTGAGTACGCCCTGGTCATCGTCGACGAACACCCGCTGACCGGGCCTGGCGGGATGCTCCACAACGTGGCCGTGGACGCGCTGATCCAAGTGCGGCACCGCGCGATGCTCGCCCGACTGGCGGATGTCGTGGAGAAATCTTCGAAGCGCACGTACGAATCGGCCTGAGAGCCGTTCGAGCAGGTGGACGCAGGGCCTCGCGGCCCCGACACACGATCGATGGGCTCGATGAGCTCGCGCGAACGTCAGGAGTCAGGAATGCCGGACGCGGTGGTCATCGGCGCGGGGCCCAACGGTCTCGTCGCGGCGAATCTGCTCGCCGGTGCCGGATGGAGCGTGGAGGTTCTCGAGGAACAGGACGAGCCGGGCGGCGCCGTCCGCAGCGACCGCGGCGTCCATCCCGACTACGTGAACGACCTCTTCAGCACCTTCTACCCACTGGCCGCGGCCTCCCCGATCCTGGCGGACCTGCAGCTCCAGCAGGAAGGCCTCAGCTGGAGCCACGCCCCCCGCGTACTGGCGCACCCCCTGCCCGACGGCCGGTGCGCGGTGCTCGCGCGCGGGGCGGCGGAGACGGCGGCGGGTCTTGACACGTTCGCGGCGGGCGACGGCGCCGCCTGGCTCAATCTCTGCGCCACCTGGAACCGCGTGGGCCCCGACATCCTCGGAGCTCTGTTCACGCCGTTCCCGCCCGTACGGCACGGCCTTCGCCTCGCCGCCAAGCTGCGGGGCGCCGGCGGTCTGCGGATGGCCCGGACGATGGTGCTGCCGGTACGGCGCCTGGGCGAGGAGGAGTTCCGCGGCGAGGGCGGCCGGCTCCTGCTCGCGGGCAACGCACTGCACGCGGACCTCGGCCCGGAGGCGGCCGGCAGCGGAGGCTTCGGCTGGCTGATGTCGATGCTCGGCCAGACATACGGCTTCCCTGTCCCGGTCGGCGGCGCGGGCGCGCTCACGGCGGCCCTGGTGCGCCGACTCGAACGGTTCGGAGGCGTGGTCCGGTGCCGGGAGCGCGTGAGTGAAGTCGTCGTGCGGGGAGGTCGCGCTGTCGGTGTGCGCACCGCCGGAGGCGAGAGCGTGCCCGCCTCCCGCGCGGTTCTCGCCGACGTGTCCGCTCCCGCCCTGTTCGGCGAGCTGGTCGACGAACGCCACCTGCCCGGGCGGCTGCTGGGGGATCTGCGCCGGTTCCAGTGGGACTTCGCGACCTTCAAGATCGACTGGGCGCTGAACGGCCCGGTGCCCTGGACGGCACCGCAGGCGGCCACCGCGGGGACGGTCCACCTGGCCGACGGCGTCGACGGGCTCACCCGGTTCGCGGCACAGATCGCCATGGGGCAGGTGCCCGAGCACCCCTTTCTCCTCTTCGGGCAGATGACCACCACCGACGCCTCACGCTCACCGGCCGGCACCGAATCAGCCTGGGCCTACACCCATGTCCCGCAGCGGATCAAGGGCGACGCGGGCGCCGACGGCCTGTCCGGATCCTGGGACCGGCGGGAACAGGAAGCGATGGCGGACCGGATGGAGAACGAGGTGGAACGCTGGGCGCCGGGATTCCGCTCCCGCATCCGGGCCCGGCGCCTCCTCGCCCCGCCCACCCTCCAGGCCATGGACGCCAATCTGCACGGGGGCGCCATCAACGGCGGCACGGCCTCCGCCCACCAGCAGTTGGTGTTCCGCCCCACGCCGGGTACGGGCCGCCCCGAGACCCCGGTCAAGGGCCTCTACCTGGCATCGGCCGCCGCCCACCCCGGCGGCGGCGTGCACGGGGCCCCCGGTGCCAACGCCGCCCGCGCCGCGCTGCGGGGCCGACTGGACCGCCGCTTCCGACGAAGCTGACCCGGTGTTCACGGGATCCGCCGCGTTCACGTGATCCGCCAGCGCGCGGGACTCAGTCGGGGATTTCCGCCGCACGTCCGCCGGGCCCGAGCAGGCCCGTGGGCGAGAACTCCGAGCGCATCAACTCCTGGCGCGAGTACTTGCTGACGAGCGGCGGCAGCCCGGCCCGAACCGCCTGCAGGGCACGGAGCCAGCCCGGTACGTACACGGTGGCCGACCGGCGTTCGATGGCGTCCACCAGGCAGCGGGCCACCTGGCCCCGGGGGTATACCTTGCGGGCCGGCGGCGGCATGTGCGCACGGAGTTCGCGCAGCACGGCGAGCCGGTCGGCGTCACGGATCATGTCCGTGTCGGTCCAGCCCAGATAGGCGGTGCCCACGCCCACGCGTCGCGGGGCCAGCTCCGCGCGCAGCGAGTGGGTGAGGGACTCCACGCCCGCCTTGGAGGCGCAGTAGGCGCTCATCAGCGGCGCGGCGCCGATGGAGGCGAGTGAGGCGATCTGCAGGAAGTAGCCGCGGGTGTCGAGCAGTTGGGGCAGAAAGACCCGAGCGGTGTTCGCGCTGCCCACCAGATTGACGTCGATGACGCGCCGCCAACTGGCGGGATCGGAGTCGACGAACGGCCCGCCCTCGGCGACCCCCGCATTGGCGACGACGACCGAAGCGGGGCCCTGACGATCACGTACCTCGTCGGCCACGCGCGCCATCGCCGCGTCGTCGGTGACATCCACGTACCAGTGCCGCGACGGCGTAGGAAGCTCCTGGGCCACTCGGGCGAGTGACTCCTCCTCCAGGCCGAGCAGCGCCACCGCGGCTCCCCTGGCCGCGAGCTCTCTGGCCACGGCCTCTCCCACACCGCGCGCGGCGCCGGTCACGACAGCTGTGCGACCGCGCAGGACATGCTTCCGGTCGGTCACGAGAACTCCTCCGGGTGAGAGGGCAGCGACGGGTGCTCCACCCGCCAGGACGCACACGGTCATGGTGGCAGGCGGCGCCGGGGGCCGCATACCAGGCGTCGGCGGTCGCAAACCCTTGACGCGTGCGGCTCACGTCACAGCGCCGGGTGGCGTTCGGCGCGCTCTCGTGGGCACACTGACCTTGAGGTCGGGAAGCAGCCGCGCCCAAAAGCCCCTGCTTCCACGGAGCAGGTGTTGTTCTTCCTCAACCCCCATCCACAGAAAACCCCGCCCCGGCGGGGATTTCGTCGACCTCGGCGAAAGAGTCGAGACCGGGCAGGAATCCGGCGCCCGCCGCCCTGTACCGGCTCGCGCACCGTGGTTGTGGACAGGTACGCGCCGATAGTCACCTCGCCCACTCTCCGCCTGCCGTGGTGCGCGCACGCACGCGCAAAAAGGGCGGCCAAGTACCCCCGCACCACTGCCTGTCGAGGGCGTGTACCACCGCCCGCTGAGAGCGAAGGAGACCTGCCGTGCTGATGGCCGACCCGAGAGTACTGCGCGACCTGGTGGAGCAGTACGACGCACTGAGTGCGCTGCATGCGCGGAACGGGGCCGTCGAGGCCCGCAAAAGGCTCGAGGACATCGCGTACACCCTCTGCGTCTCCACCGGCACCCGTGACGTGCGGTCGGCGCTGCTGGCCGCCCGGGCGCAGATGACCATGGCCGAGGGTGAACCGGAGGCCCCGCAGCCCGTGTGAGAGGTCTGTCGGGCCGCGGCGCTCGTTCAGGACGCTGTCAGGAGCGCTGTGACCAGCTCGTCCAGGCCCAGCGCCGCGCTCTCCTCGGGGGCGGGCAGGAGAGCGTACGACTCACTGATGAACGCTTCGACGGGTGCCCGCTCAAGTTCGCTGCGGACCCGTCCGTTTGGGGACGTGAGAGTCACGAGCACCCGGTGACGCCCCGTCGGGCGGACCACGACGTCGCCTTCGCCCGCGCACGCTTGAAGCCCCGACGCCAGCAGATCCCTGGAGAAGACCCAGGTCGTCGGGGCCTGCTCGGCCGAGGGCGGCGGAAACGCGAGGCTGACGGCCAGCGGGTCGTTCGTCGTGTACGTGAGGTTCAACTCGGCTTCGAGCACGAAATCGAGGGCGTCGACGCACAGGTGTGACCTGATGGGGCAGGTGAGGCTGGATTCCATGGGACACGGGGTTCCCGGCAGTCGCTCATGCATGCACAGCGTCAGCTATCCGAGTGACGGACGCGTCGGAGGTTGACGTGGCCTGCCCCTGGCCTGCTCGTTGAGCGCATTCGCGACGCCGTGACCCCGCTCGGCGTACGGACGGCGCCCACGGCGGTACCCACCGCCGTGGGCGCATGACCGCTCAGCGGCCGAGCGCCTTCTTCAGCTGCTGCTTGTTCATCGACGAACGCCCGTCGACGTTCTTCTTCTTGGCCTCTTCGTAGAGCTGGTCCTTGGTGGGGCCCTGCGACCCGCTGTGCGAGCGCTCTCCGCCGCGCTGTGGCGCGGACTTCGGGTCCTTGGTCGACGTCTTGCTGGCGGTCTTCGACTCCCCGGAGCGGGCCCGCTCCTTGTTGACCGTGCGCGCCGCCATCTCCTTGGCCCGTCCCTCGGAGGAACCGCGTTCCTCGGCACTCTCCTTGATGTGTTCGTACTGACGCTCACGCTTATTGCTGGATCCAGCCGGCATGCCGACCTCGCTTTCTTGATGGCCCCGGTCACGGCGTGTGCTCGCTGTGGCCGGATTTTCGGGCAATTCCCAGTCTCACACCGGTATCCGTGCTGCGCCCGGTCAAGCATTCCGCGATTCAGGCGGACAAGCGGGCGTCTTCCCGCGAGTGCACTCCCGCGAGTTGGGCACGCGCCGCGGCGAGAGCCGTCTCAGGGGTGCGTGTACCCGTCGAGACGCACAAGGTGTACGAGACGTCGTCGAGTTGGCGCCGCACCTCCGCCGAATTCTCTCTGGCCTGCAGATGCCGGAGCGAGGCATGTGTTTCGAGCAGGGACTGCAGGAACGTGGGGTGAGGCCTGAGCACGGGGTGCTCCTTTCAGTGGTTGCGATGAAATGCCGCTGGCCGACACATGGTGCCCGTGCGGGCGATCGGTATTCACAGCACTTCGGAACGGATTTCTCTCTGTTCGACGCCGCTCACAGGGCGATCGGCAAGGGACGGCTCGGGCCATGCCGGTCAGTCCATTCCTCTGGGCAGGCACACAGCTCCGTACAGCACCCGCCTCAGACGCCTGATCGTTCGCACGGGCTGTTCCCTCCTCCGGTCCGTCCGGCCTCCCTGTCCGGCTGTCTTCCCTGTGCCCCGGAAACGCGCTCGTCCATCGGGCCCAAAGGCCCGCGCGGGGGTGACTTTCGAAATGCATGATGGGGGCCCACCAGGGCACCCGCCCCGTGATCGCGAAGCGTTCAGTGCCGCTCCAGTGGTGTTCGTGCCGTGACCGGCAGAGGCTGGAGCCCGGGTCTCGCTGAGCGGCTGGAGCGCGAGTCCCGCTGAGCGGAAAGTCATCCAGGAGGAATCTGATGCTGGACAGCACCCTGCCATTCCTGTCGCGGGGGTACGCGTGGCTTCCCGATCTGAGCCGTCGCAAGGGCCCAGGACCCGTCCGTACACGCCTTCTGGGTAAACCCGCCATCGCACTGCGGGGGCCGGCCGCCGTCACGTTCTTCTACGACGAGAACCATGTACGGCGGCGTACCGCCCTGCCCGAACCGGTGCTGAGCACACTGTTCGGCAAAGGTGCGGTACACACCCTCGACGGGTCGCAGCACCGCGGACGCAAGGCGCTCTTCGTCTCGCTCCTCAAGGACGCGTCCGGCGTCGCCCGTCTGGCGCAGCAGGTGGCCGAGGAGTGGGAGCGGTCGAGCAAGGAATGGACGCGCCGACCGCAGGTGACGCTGTTCGACGAGGTGAGCCTCCTGATCACGCGTGCCGTGTGCCGGTGGGCGGGAGTGCCTCTCGCGGAGCGCCCGGACGACGACGAGGCACGCTGCACCGCGCGGGATCTGGTGGCCATGGTCGACGGATTCGCGACCGCCGGCCCCCGGCACTGGCGGGCCCGGCGGGCCCGGCGCCGTCAGGAGGAGCGCCTGGCCGCGCTGGTGGAGGAGCTGCGGGCGGAAGAAGGCACCGCGTCGGCGGACGGGGCGCGGCCCGACTCCGCGGTGCGGGCCGTGGCCGTGCACCGCGACGCCGACGGCGAACTCCTCGATCCGCGGACCGCCGCCGTCGAGATCCTCAACGTCATCCGTCCCACCGTCGCCGTCACCTGGTACACCGTGTTCGGCGCCCATGCGCTGCACCGCCATCCCGCACTGCGACAGCGCCTGGCCCAGGACCGTGACGGCTATGCCCGGGCGTTCGCCCACGAGCTCCGGCGCTTCTACCCCTTCGCGCCGTTCGTCGCTGGACTGGCTCCCGAGGATCTGGAGTGGCACGGCGACGCTGTCCCGGAGGGCTCCCTCGTCCTCCTCGACCTCTACGGACAGAATCACGACCCCGAGCTGTGGCACGACCCCTACCTGTTCGACCCCGAACGTTTCGTGGGCCGCGAACCCGGTCGCGACGAGCTTGTTCCGCAGGGCGGCGGAGACGCTTCCGAGGGCCACCGCTGCCCGGGCGAGGACATCACCTTGGCGGTGTTGAGCACCCTCCTCCCGCGTCTCGCCCGGCTTGAGTACGACGTGCCCGACCAGGACCTGCGCATCCCGCTGAACCGGATGCCGACGAGGCCCCGCAGCGGCTTCGTCATCACTGCGGCGCACTGACACGCGCTGACTGGCACGGACACGTGCGCTGCTCCCCACCACACCCGAACCAGACGGATGGAGGTCCGCCATGAACCACAAGCACGGCAAGGAGCACGAGAAGGGCCAGGAGCCGAAGCACGCGGAGACGGCCGCCGAAGAAGTCTTCGACGAGGCGGAAGACGCGGAAACCCGTGTGCCCGGCGAGGAACGGGACAGCAAGAAGGACGGCGAAGCCGCGGACGCGCTCACCCCCAACCCCTCCGCGCAGGATGATGTCCAGCGCGGTGACGCTCACAGGGAACGCGGCGGCGAGGGCGGGCGACAGCGGTAGCGGCAGCGGGCGCAGTGGTCGATCCTCTCGACCGGACTGCTCGGCGGGTGTCCGCGTGTCCGCGCCCGGTCGTCGTCAAATGTCCCGACCGCGCGACACAGCCCCTGTCCTGTTTCGACAGCCTTCTATGTTGACAGTCCTCGATCCAAGGCGCACGGTTGTATCGAGATGCATCGATGCAGCTCGCTCCGGTCCTGCCGGGCCCCCTCATCGAGGAGCCGCCGCCATGAGCGACAACGCCGAACTGCGCGAGAACGTCCGCCGCCGCTATGCCGCGGCCGCCGTCCAGGTCACCGAGGGCGGCACGGCCTGCTGCGGCCCGTCCGTGATCGAGGCCGACGACAACTTCGGCTCCGCCCTCTACGCCGAGGGAGAGCGCGACGAACTGCCGGCCGAGGCCGTCGCCGCTTCCCTCGGCTGCGGCAATCCCACCGCCGTCGCCGATCTCCACGCGGGTGAGCGGGTGTTGGACCTCGGCTCGGGCGGCGGTATCGATGTCCTGCTCTCCGCCCGCCGCGTCGGCCCCACCGGCAGGGCGTACGGCCTGGACATGACCGAGGAGATGCTCGCCCTCGCCCTCGAGAACCGGAAGAAGGCCGGTGCCACCAACGTCGAGTTCCTCAAGGGCGCCATCGAGGCCATCCCGCTGCCCGCGAACACGATCGACGTCGTGATCTCCAACTGCGTGGTCAACCTGTCGACCGACAAGCCCGCCGTGTTCGCCGAGACCTTCCGCGTCCTGACCCCCGGCGGCCGCATCGGCATCTCCGACGTCGTCGCCGACGACACTCTGACCCCCACGCAGCGCGCCGAACGCGGCGACCACGCCGGCTGCATCGCCGGCGCGCTCTCCTTCGCCGAATACCGCCGAGGCCTCGAAGCCGCCGGATTCACCGGCATCGAGATCACCCCCACCCACGCGGTCGCCGACGGCATGCACTCGGCCCTCGTCCGCGCCACCAAACCCGCTGCCCGCAACTGACCGCTCCACGGGAGGACTTGAACGCCCCGACGGTGACGGACACCGCGCCCCACCCGCCGGGGCGGAACCCCGGACACCGGCGGTCGGACATCGGCGATTCGGCCAACCCGGCGTCGCCCCGCGACCGCTCCAGCACGCCGTCCACGCGCGACGCCCCTTGTGGCTGAAGGGCCCCAACCAGTCCTGAATCGAGCGCGTTCGATTCCGTCGTCCTGTCGTTGAACCCAGCACCGCCGAGCCATCCAGGTGCGGCACGCTCCCCATGGAGGGACGCAGGTGACTGTGAACGACACCTCGACCGACTACGTGAAAACGCCACCCCCTCCCCCGCCCGCCACCCTCACCTTCGGCGGGAAGCACGGCAAGAACCCCCTGTCCGAGGCCACCTTCGGCACCATGTGCAGGCGCCTTCCCTCCGTGCTCAGGCACACCGCGCGGATGGCATGGGCCGTGGACAGGCCCGGCGTCGTACTGCTCCTCGTCTGCCAACTCCTCACCGGCGTGGCGGCCGCCGTCGTCCTGGCCTTCACCGCGCAGGCCATGACCCACATCCTCGGCACGGGCAGCGTGCCCGAACGCCTGCACATGGCGCTCCCCGCCCTGGTGGTCGTCACGGCCGCCGCCGCCATCGGTCGTATCAGCGGCGCCGTGTCGTCGTACGCGGACGGGCGGATCACGCCACTGCTGATGACGGAAGCGGACATCGCCCTCGTCGCCGCCGTGTGCCGCGTGGAGTCGTCCGCATACGGTGAGGACGGTTTCGCCGACCGGCAGGAAGCCGCCGAAGTCGGGGTCACACGCACGCGGATGATGGTGCAGGACGCCCAGCGGTTCATGTCGGCCGTGATCCGGATGATCGCCGCGAGCGGGGTGATCACCGCGCTGCATCCGCTGATGCTGCCGCTGGTCCTGCTGGCCGTGCTGCCGGCCGGCGCCGGGGCCGTGCTGTCCGCGCGCGTCGACTACGAGACCCACTACCTCAACGTCGGCGACAGGAACGTCAGGTCGATGATGCGCTGGTGGGCGACGTACTCCCGGCACGGCGACGAGGTCCGGGCGAACGGCATGACCGGCTACCTCATCTACTGGTACCGCGCCCTGTCCGACCGGATCGACCGACGCACCCTGACCGCGGCCCCGCGGATGCTGCGCATCGTTCTGGTCACCAGCGCCCTCGGCGGCCTCTTCCTGCTGGGCACGTGGGCCGCTCTCGCCTGGCTCGCCACCACCGGCCGGGTCGCTCTGCCCGTCGCGGCGACGGCGGTGGTCGCCGTCCAGACCACCCTGGCCGCGCTCTCCCAGTCCGTCATCCATGGCGCCGCGATGTTCCATACGTCGCTCTACCTGGCGGACATGCGGTCGTTCCTCGACATGGCGGAGGAACGCGCTCCCCAGCGCGGTGACCTGACCCTCCCGGAGCGCGTGGACGAGATCCGCCTCGACGAGGTCGTGTACCGCTACCCCGGCAAGGAGGAACCGGCCGTCGCGGGCGTGTCGCTCACCCTGCGCCGGGGCGAGATCCTGGCCGTCGTCGGGGAGAACGGCTCGGGCAAGTCGACCCTGGCCAAGCTCTTCACCGGCATCCTCCTCGCCGACAAGGGCCGTGTCCTGTGGGACGGAACCGATCTCGCCCAGGCCGATCCCGACTCCGTGTGGCAGCGCACCGCGCTGGTCCCGCAGGGCTTCGCGTGCTGGCCCCTGCGCGCCCGCGAGAACATCACCCTCGGCCAGCCGAGGACGTACGACGACGGGCCGGTGTGGGATGTCGTCGACGCCGTAGGGATGCGCGAAGCGATCGAGGCACTGCCGCGGCAACTCGACACCCTTCTCGCCAAGGAGCTCTGGGGCGGCGCCGAACTCTCCGGCGGCCAGTGGCAACGGCTCGTGTGCGGCCGCGCGCTCTACCGGCAAACACCGCTATTGATCCTGGACGAGCCGACCTCACAGATGGACGCGCGCGGTGAGCACGCGGTCTTCACGCAGATCAAGCAGATCGCGGCCGAGCGCATGACGATCGTCGTCACCCACCAACTCGAGAACACACGGCTCGCCGACCGCGTCCTGGTGATGGACAAGGGCCGGGTGATCGAGCAGGGCACGTACGAGGAACTCGTGGGAGGCGGCGGCCTGTTCGCGGACCTCGTCGCACTGGCCAAGGACCGCTGACGGCAGAGCTGTTCCCGCGTCCCGACACCCTTGGGGCAGTTCCGTACGGCTCGGTCCGGCACCCGTCGGCATCTGTTTTTCCTTTCTGTGGACAAAGTATGGACGCACTCCGGCACCATCCCTACGCTGAGCGTCGCTTTGCCACATAAATCTGCGTAACCCCCGTAGGAACCACGCAGGAGGAAGAGTGAAGCCACGCCCCAAGCCGATATCCGGCACCACCCGTCGCAGGGCTCGAAGATCCACCGGTCTGTTGCTCACGGCGATGCTCTGCGGCGGGCTGGTGGCGCCCGCCGTCGGCGCCGAGGACGACCCGCGGCCGTTCGCCGACCTGCCACCGCAGGAACCCGGCGTCACCCTGCGGGTGTTCGACATCCAGTCCCCGCTCGACAAGCTGTGCGACCTCAAGCCCGCACAGACCCCGAACGTCGACAAGTTGATCCCGACCGCCGACTGGACGTCCACCGAAGGCTTCGGGTTCAGCAACAACTTCGTGTCGCAGATCATCGGCAATCTGAACGTGCCCGAAGCAGGCGCGTACACCTTCCGGTTGATCAGTGACGACGGCTCACGGCTCTTCGTCGGCGACCAGCAGGTCATCGACCACGACGGAAAGCACGGCGCCGAGCCCAAGGACGGCGAGATCACCCTCAACGCCGGCTACCAGCCGCTGCGCATCGACCACTTCGACGCGGACGGCGAGCAGCAGGTCACCCTCCAGTGGAAGCCGCCGGGCGCCGACGAGTTCAAGGTCGTGCCGAACTCCGTGCTCAGCACGGACGCCGACGTCGTACGCGTCACCGCGCCCGGCCGCAAGGAGTGCGAGGGGACGCTCGACACCCCCGGCGACGGTCTCCCGCTCACCGAGGTCAACCCCGGATACAAGCTGACGGACCTGCGCCCGAAGGGCTTCGAGCCGCAGGTGTCCGCGATGGACTGGCTGCCCGACGGGCGGCTCGCGATCTCCACGTGGGGCGGCAGCACCGAGACGAAGGGCGAGGTGTACCTGCTCGACAACGTCACCGGTGACACCGGCCCCGAGAAGGTCACGTACAAGAAGGTCGCCGACGGGCTCAAGGAGCCGATGGGCATCAAGTACGTGGACGGCAAGCTGTACGTGTCGGAGAAGCACCAGCTGACCGAGTTGAACGACACCAACGGCGACGACGTCGCCGACGACAAGGAGAAGATCGCCGAGTGGCCCTACGGCGGGAACTTCCACGAGTTCGCCTTCGGACTGCTCTACGACGAGGGCGACTTCTATCTGAACCTCTCCGTCGCCATCGACTACGGCGGCGCCACCACCGACCCGCAGCCCGCCAAGGACCGCGGCACGACCATCAAGGTCAACAAGAAGACGGGCAAGGTCAGTTACCTCGCCGGCGGCCTTCGCACCCCGAACGGCATCGGACGCGGCCCCTCGGGGGACCTCTTCGTCGCCGACAACCAGGGTGGCTGGCTCCCGGCGTCGAAGCTGGTACACATCAAGCAGGACCGGTTCTTCAACCACTACATGAACCCCGACGGGCCGTTCGACGACCAGCCCGTCACCAAGCCGGCGCTGTGGCTGCCGCAGAACGAGATCGCCAACTCCCCCAGCACGCCGATGCAGTTGAAGAAGGGCCCGTTCGCCGGACAGATGGTCTTCGGTGACGTGACCTACGGCGGATTGCAGCGCGCCGATCTGGAGAAGGTCAAGGGCGAGTACCAGGGCGCCGTGTTCCGGCACACCCAGGGCCTGGAGTCCGGCATCACCCGGATCAGCGAAGGGCCCGACGGGGCGATCTACACCGGCGGCCTGGGCGCCGACGGCAACTGGGGCCAGGCGGGCAAGCTCCGCTTCGGCCTGCAGAAGCTGACGCCGAACGGCAAGACGGCCTTCGACATGAAGACCATGCGTGCCACGCGGGACGGATTCGAACTCACCTACACCAAGCCCCTGTCGGAGGAGACCGCGGCCAAGCTGACCAAGGGCGCGTACTCCGTCGAGCAGTGGCGCTACGCCCCGACGCCGGCCTACGGCGGCCCGAAGGTCGACGAGGAGTCGCTGCCGGTCACGTCGGCGAAGCTGTCCGACGACCGCCGCAAGGTGAAGCTCACCATCCCGGGTCTCAAGGCCGACCGTGTCGTCCACGTGCGCTCCCCGCGCCCGTTCTCCTCCTCCTCGGGCGAGCAGCTCTGGTCCACGGAGGCCTGGTACACCCTCAACGCCAAGCCGGGCCCGGCCGAGCCGGTCACCACGTACGACGCCGAATCGGCAACTCTGGCCGGCAGCGCCGGCACCGACACCGAGCACACCGGCTTCACCGGCGCGGGCTTCGTCGACGGTTTCGGCGAGCAGGGCGCCAAGGCGAGTTTCGACGTCCAGGTGGACAAGAAGGGCACGTACGACGTCGGGCTGCGCTACGCCAACGGCCCGCACCCCTTCACCGGTACCAAGACGATCAGCGTCGGCGTCAACGGCGCTGCGGCCAAGCAGACGAGCCTGCCGTCGACGGGCCAGTGGAACCGCTGGTCCACCAAGACGGAGAGACTCGAACTCCGCAAGGGCCGCAACACCATCACGTACGCGGTGGGGGCCGGGGACACGGGGCACGTCAATCTCGACGCGCTCGACGTCCGCCGCCCCGGAGCCCGGATCGACCTCTTCTCGGGCGGCAGCATCGCGTCGGCCTGGCAGCACACCGACGGCCGCAGCGCCGAGTGGCCGCATGCCGCCGAGAAGTCCATGGAGGTCTGCTGCGGGGACCTGCGCACGAAGCAGCACTTCGGCGACTTCAAGCTGCACGTCGAGTTCCGTGTGCCGAAACTGCCGGACGACGTCACCGGGCAGGACCGCGGCAACAGCGGGGTCTACCTCCAGGAGCGGTACGAGGTGCAGATCCTGGACTCGTACGGTGTGCAGAAGCTCGCGAACAACGAGGCGGCGGCGATCTACCAGAAGAAGGCCGCCGACCTCAACGCCTCGAAGGCGCCGGAGACCTGGCAGACGTACGACATCACCTTCCGCGCCGCCCGCTTCGACGGGGACGGCAAGAAGACGTCGGACGCCCGGGTCACGGTGGTGTGGAACGGCAAGAAGGTCCACGACGACGTGGCGGTCGACGGCCCGACGGGCGCGGGTGACCCGGAGTCGGCGGCAGCGGGAGCGATCCGCCTGCAGGACCACGGCAACAAGGTCCGCTTCCGCGACGTGTGGGTGGAGCCACTGTCCTGACCGATCCCTGCCGGCGGCTCCTGGGCCGCCGGCAGGGCCGAGTCAGTAGTCGATCCCCGACCGCTCCCGCCGCCACGATCCCCGCTGGAAGAACAGGCGCCGGGCTCAGTGGTTTTTCTCGCCGTCGTCGCCGGAAAGCGATGAATTCCGCGAACGCGCACGGTCTGTATGGGCAAACCGCGTTCCGGAGGCACTCATGACCCTCAAAGCACTGCCGCCCGTCGTCGATGCCGCGACCTGGCAGCGACACCTCGACGACCTGCGCGTACGGGAGAAGGCCGCGACTCGGGAGCTGGACGCGATCGCCGCACAGCGTCGCCGGATGCCTGTGGTCGAGATGCCCGACTACACCCTCGACGGCGAGGAGGGGCCGGTCCGGCTGGCCGACCTCTTCGACGACACGACCCAGCTGATCGTCTACAACCACATGTGGTTCCCCGGCAAGGAGTGGCAGTGCCCGGGCTGCACGGGGTTCACCTCGCAGTTCACCCGTCTCGAGTTCCTGGAGGATTACGACGCCAGGTTCGTCATCGTCACGCAGGGTCCGATCGCCGAGGCCCTCGCGTACAAGCGGCGGGTCGGGAACCGGATGACCTGGTACTCCACCGCGAACAGCCCGTTCGGCAGCGACGTGGGCGCGCCTCCCGGCGGCGGATTCGCGGTCAATGTCTTCCTGCGGGACGGCGGCACCGTCTATCGCACCTGGCACACCAGCGGCCGAGGCACCGAGCAGCTCAGTCACACCTTCGCGCTGATCGACGTGTTGCCGTACGGGCGGCAGGAGGAGTGGCAGGACTCGCCGGAGGGCTGGCCGCAGTCCCCCACCTACAGCCGATGGGCCGGCTCGGAGGAGATCGCAGTGCGCTACGGCCCGGGGATGTCGTAGCACCTCACGCCTGCGGCGTCAGTCTCCAGGGCCGGGGCTACCAGCCGTCGGCGGCAGCAGGCGCACGCCTGCGCTCGCGACACGCCTTGCGGAACTCCAGGCACACCCAGACGCCTACGGCGGCGACGGTGGCGAGGACGGTGATGCCGACCATGAACGGGATGATCATGTGATGAGCGTAGCCCCCCGGGCGTCCGGAGGTTCCGGCGCCGTCTCATGTAGGAGACATGGCGGCTTCGGCTCCTCAGCGCTTACCGATCCGTTCGATGGCTCTCAGGACCTGGTGGGTGCCGTCTTCGCGGGCGATGGCCGCGGCCGTCTCCTGGGCGCGGGCGCGCAGGGCGGGGCTCTGGACGGCTGTGGTGATCGCCTGGGTGAGGCGGTCGGCGGTCAGGCGCTGGTAGCGCAGCGGACGCGGCGAGAGGCCCAAGGTGTGCAGGCGGGAGGCCCAGAAGTGCTGGTCCAGTTGGACGGGGACGAGGACGGAGGGGGTCCCGGCACGCAGCCCCGCCGCGGTGGTGCCTGCGCCGGCGTGGTGGATGACGGCGGCCGTCCTGGGGAACAGCCAGGCGTGGGGCACTTCCTGCACCGTGATCAGGTCGTCGCTCTCGGCGTGCAAGCCGCTCCACCCGGCCTGGATGATGCCGCGCACCTTCGCGCGGCGCAGGGCATCGGCCAGCAAGGTGCTCAACCGCTCGGAGTCGGCGGTGACGAAGCTGCCGAAACCTGCGAACACCGGCGGTGGTCCCGCGTCGAGGAAGTCCAGCAGCCGTGCCTCGGGCTTCCAGCCGGGCGTGGTCCGAGGCCACCAATAGCCGCCCACCTCATGTCCCGAGGGCCAGTCCGCGGGGCGGGGGACGATGCGCGGACTGAAGCCGTGCAGGACGGTACGCCCGTGCGGCAGGCTCAGCGGTCCGCTGAATCTCCGGCGCGGCAAGCCCAGTTCGCGACGCAGGGCGCCGACCGCGGGGGCGAAGATCGGATCGCTGCCGAGCCACAGCGCCTGGGAGGCCAGGCGGTTGCCGCGGGGCCCGAAGGAACGGGCCCCGGTGATGAGCGGCGGGAAGGCGCCCGTGGGGTGGACCGGCTGGAGGTAGACCCCCATGCTCGGCAGGCGCAGTGCCTCGCCCAGCGCCGCGCACATGGGGTCGGTGACCGTAGAGCTCAGCACCACGTCGGCGCCCTCGCGCACAGCCTCCGCGACACCGGCCGTCAACCGGGGCATGAACGCCCGTGCCATCCGCATCAACCGCGCCATGGCCACAGGCGGGCTGACCGCTCGGGCCAGGCCCTGGCCGTCCTGTGAGGCCAGTTCCTGCCGCGGGTCGACGGGCAGGGGCCGAAACCCGAGGCCGTGGGCAGTCACCGCGTGCGCGAAGCGCTCATGGGTGGCAAGGACCACCTCGTGGCCCGCCGAGCGCAGTCGCACGCCCAGTCCGGTGTAAGGGGCGACATCGCCCCAGCTTCCCGCGGTCACGATCAGTACGCGCACCGCGCCAGGATGTCAGACCGGGGTGGCCCCGAGCCGGGGACGACGGGACCTGAAGGGGATGCGTCGGTGCGTCGGTGCGTCGGTGCGTCGTCCAAGACTTCGGCGTACGCCGCTCGCGGCCCCGGCTCCGCTGACCCAGCGGCCGGAGCGGCGATCCTGCTAGCCTGATCGTTATGGCACGAGGTATCTGGTCGCAGAAGGTCCGCTCCGCCCGCTGACGGCGGCGCCTTCTCCCTGTTGAATCCGCCGCCGTTCCGGTTCCCGCCGGGCGGCCGCTTTCTGCTGCCCGGCTCCACTGCGAGCTGCGGAGCATCCGTTGAACACCTCTCCTCTCCCCGAAGCCGTGTCCCTGCCCGTCGAGGCCGGCGGCAGTGCGCACGTCCGCGCCCAGGGCCTCGCCGTCACCCGCGGGTCCCGGCGCGTCCTGAACGACGTCTCGGTCACGCTCTCCGCCCGGTCACGCATCGCCGTCGTGGGCGAGAACGGCCGGGGCAAGACGACGCTGCTGCACGTCCTGGCCGGACTGATCGCACCCGACGAGGGCACCGTGCACCGGGCCGGGACGATCGGCCTGGCCCGCCAGGAGCTGTCCGTGCGCGACGGGGAGACCGTAGGCACTCTGACCTCCCAGGCGCTGGCCACCTCGCTCGCGGCCCTCGCCGCGTTGGACGAGGCGACGCTCGCCATGGCCGAGGGCGACGCCGGCGCCGATGACCGCTATGCCGCCGCGCTCGACGCCGCTACCCGGCTCGACGCGTGGGACGCCGAACGCCGCGTCGACGTCGCCCTGGAAGCGCTCGGCGCATGCACCGACCGCGATCGCCCCCTGTCGACGCTGTCGGTCGGGCAGCGCTACCGGGTCCGTCTCGCGTGCCTGCTCGGCGCGCGGCACGACATCCTGCTCCTCGACGAGCCGACCAACCACCTCGACGCCGACGGCCTCGACTTCCTCACCCGCAGGCTGCGCGAGCACGACGGTGGCCTCGCTGTCGTCAGCCACGACCGGGCGCTGCTGCGCGATGTCGCGAACCGGTTCCTGGACCTCGACCCGTCCCGCGACGGCAGGCCGCGCCTCTACGCCGGCGGCTATGACGCCTGGCAGCACGCCCGCCGCCGCGACCGGCAGCGCTGGGAGCATGATCATGAGGAGCAGCAGGCCGAGCACCGGCGGCTGCACGACGCCGTCTCGGCGGCCCGCGACCGGCTCACCACCGGCTGGCGGCCCGACAAAGGGACCGGCAAGCACCAGCGCCAGTCCCGCGCCCCCGGCGTCGTACAGGCACTGAAGCGACAGCAGGACGCCCTTCAGGCGCACCGGATCGACGTGCCGCAGCCGCCGCCCATGTTGCGGTGGCCGGACCTGGGCGTCCGACCGGGTACGCCGCAGCTACGGGCGCACGGCCTCGCGGTCGAGGGACGGCTGCGCGAGCCGGTCGACCTCACTCTTGACGGCGGCGACCGGCTCCTTGTCACCGGGCCCAACGGCGCCGGGAAGTCCACCCTGCTCGCGGTGCTTTCCGGTTCCCTCACCCCCACGCACGGTCACGTGCGGACGGCGAAGGGCGCCCTGATCGTCCAGGTCACCCAGGAGACCGCCCGGCAGGACCCCGGTCTCACCGCTCACGAGGTGCACGCCCGTCACGTCGGACGACTGGTGGCCGGCGGGGCGATCCGGGACGCCGACGCCGTCCCGCTCGGGGCGCTCGGGCTACTGGACGCCGAGGCGATGCGCACCCCGGTCGGGCACATGTCGCAGGGCCAGCAGCGGCGTCTCGATCTGGCACTGGCGCTGGCCGGGCGGCCCGGACTCGTCCTGCTCGACGAGCCGACCAACCACCTGTCGGCCGCGCTGGTCGACGAGTTGACCGACGCGCTGCGCGGCACGAGCGCCGCCGTCGTCGTCGCGACGCACGACCGGCAGCTCTTGCGGGACCTGGCTGACTGGCCGCGTCTGGCGGTGGGGGAACCTCGGACACCGAGGTCTGATGCGCGACCCGCTCACCCGGCGGACAGTCTCTGACCCCATCCGCCTGCTCGGCTGCTCGCCTGTCCGCCTGTTCGCCTGTTCGCCTGTTCGCCTGTTCGCCTCTACAGCCAGTCGTGTTCCCGCGCGACTCCGTCGGTCAAACGTCCCGGAACCGGCCCTGGACCTCGGGCAGTTGACGAAAGTCAGCTGCCCGGTAGGTGGCGACGGCTCCGCCGTTCGAGCTCGGCGTGCGGACCGTCGCACTGGACGAGCCCATCTCCCGCAGTGCGGCGGCAGCGGCGACAGTGATCGCCTTGCCGTAGCCCGTCTTCGGCCGGCAGATCCTGGTCCAGCGCGGCCATCGGCGCCTCGATGTTCACCTTGCCGTGCGGCAGTACGCCATGCTGCGGCTCGGTCACGTCCTCCACCAACCGGCGGGCCAGCTCCTCGTCCCGCCAGGCGTCCGGCGCGATCGTCAGTCGCAACAGCCCTGGCCCGTCCAGCAGTCCGCCGGCGAGCATCTGCCCGTCCCGGCTCCACGTCCGAACCGCCGCGAGGATCTCGGCAACCGGACCTTCGCGCTCAGCCGGCGTGAAGGATCCGAAAGCGACCGGGTCGCCCCGGATCTCGGTCGACGACTTGGATCGGCGCCCGAGCCCACTGCCAGACGCTGATGCCAGGCGTACGGGAGAACTGGATCCGCCCCCGGGTGCCTTCGACCGCGACGCGCGGCCAGCATTCGGCGATGCGTGCCCGGTCCGCGCCCTGCGAGCGCAGAACCTCGGCGAGGACGGCGACAGTGTCGTAGCCCTCGAAGGCGACGAAGGAGGGCGCTTCACCGAGCCGCTCACGAAGAAGCGTCTCGACACGCGCGCCGAGTGGGCTGAGGCGCTCGGGCAGATAGCGCAAGAACGGGATCGCCGCCCCGTCGTCGCCCAGCGACACCGCCCATTCGGCGAACTCCGGCTGCCCGGCCGGAGCACCGATCTGGATCTTTGCGAGGCGCGGATCGCGGCGAACGGACCTGACGATCGGCACGGCCGGTTCCGGGTGGCCGACCAGCAGCAGGAGGGCTGTCGCGCCGTGGTCGACGAGCGCGTCGCACACGGTCGCCGGGGTGAGCGCGCTCATGTCGAGTTCGATGACGGTGCCGCCGCGTGGAGCGAGGTGGTCCCGCAGAATGCTCGTCCCGGACGCCCAGTAGACACTCGGCTGTGCTGCCACGGCGATTCGGCTGTGGCCCGCGCCGAGGAGGAAGTCCGCATAGACCCGCCAGCCTCGGGACTGCGGCGGGGGAAGGCGCGCCACCCATTGCGTCGGCTGCTCGGTGAGCACGTCGAGAACCGCCGACGAGCAGAGAAACGGCAGGCCGAGTGCGTCGGCCCGAACGGCGGCGGCGCGGGCCACAACGCTGTGGTACTCCCCCACCACGGCAGGCACGCCCAGGGCGGCCAGTTCGTCCACGGCCGCCGCGGCTTTCCGTGGATCAGCCGCGGTGTCTCGGACGACCAGCTCAAGTGGCTGTCCGGCGATGCCGCCGGCGTCGTTGACTTCGTGAACGGCAAGCTCAAGCCCAGCGAGCAGTTGTCTGCCTGCCTCGACCCAGCCAGGCCGAGTCAGCGGAACGAGAGCGCCGATCCGAACGGATGCCCCGTCAGCTCGTCCGGCTGCGGCTGGTGACGGTGATGGTGGCGTACTGATCATGCCGGACATTGCATCCAAGGCTCTCGCCGACAGGCAACCGTTTTCCGCGACCGCGACGACTGGAACTTCGTTGCGTCCAGAGCGTTCACCGGCAGAACCTCAAGCTGAAGTTGACGTCAAGACATTCATCGACGACCACTCGATGTGCCCAGCCGTCACCACTCCAGAGCCCGACACCACACGCCCATGCGGCTCAGTGCGGCCGACAGACGTGGGCGTGGTGCACGCGGCGCCACCGTGCGGTACAGTTGATCTTGAGCCTGCGGCCGGAGAACTCCCGGCGGCGGGCCCCGCGTTGGTCGTCCAAGGAAAGACGCCCCGCTTCCTGCGGGGAAATGCAGGTGCAAGGCCTGCCCAGCGCTCAGGGCGAAGCCCCGGACTTCCTCACGATGTCCGGGGCTCTCCGCTGCCCCTCCGCTGCGCCACCTCCGGCTACGACACGTCCGCTACGCCGCCTTCAGTGCGGCCGCCAACTCCTTCAGGCTCTCCACCCGCCAGTCGAAGGAGTCGGTACTCGTCGGCGGGTCCCCCACCGGCCGCTGGACGTACGCCGTTCGCATGCCCGCCTCCTGCGCCCCCCGTAGATCCCACGCATGCGCGGCAACCATCAACACCCGCCCGGCCGGGCACCCCGCCGCGTCGATCGCGAGCCGGTAGACCTCCTGCGCGGGCTTGTACGCCCGCACCTCCTCGCCCGACAACGCCTGATGCCAGCGCAAGCCCGCGTACGCGTTCAACCGCAGCAACGTCCCGCGACTGGCATGCGAAAGACCCAGCACCGGAACCCGCCCCGCAAGACGCGCGAGCCCGGCAACCGAATCCCCCCACGGCCGCAGCCGCCGCGACGCCCCGGCCAGCCGCGCGATGGCCACCGGATCACTCAGCCCCACGTACTCGGCCACACGCTCGGCTGCCTCCCGGTCGATGACATCACTGTCGGCATACGTACGGACCCCCTCCCCGATACGCCGCTGCTCACGCTCCACGTGCTCCCGCCAGACCGCGAGCGCGCGCTCCACAGACACCCCGCCGGACGACTCGGCGCCGTACGACTCGACGCCGGACGCCTCGACCCCGGACGCGGACACCGCCTCCCCCAGGGCCGACCGCAGCCCTCCGGACTCATCCACCATCGTCCCCAGCACATCGAAGACGATCACCTCGATATCGACGTCGCCCCTACCAGGCATCCGCTCTCCCCTTTCACAGCAGTTCGGCGAGCAGTTCGGTGCGACGGAAACGGATACCGATCAGGATCCTCTCCGTCACCGGTTAAACAGGTGACAAGAGATGAGTGTTGCCCCGCCCCGCGTCACCGGTCAAGATGGTGACGTGCACTTCGCCTTCGTGAGCGGCAATCCCGCCCTGGACCTGGTCGCCACCGTGGAATCCCGCCGCGACCAGCCCCGCGACCTCCTGACCACCCCCGCCGACCTCGAACAATGGGTGACGGCCTGCGACGAGCTCCCCGATCAGGTCAGCATCGACGCCCCGGCCCTCGCCGACGCCCTACTACTGCGTGAAGCCATCCATCAGCTCGCGCTCGACCGCATGCACGGCCGCCGCTACGACCCGGCCGGCCTGGACATCCTCAACGACGCCGCCGCCGGGCCGCTCCCCGCTCTCCGGCTCGAAGACGCGGGCATCCACCGGACAGGAGATCTCACCTCCGCGCTCACCCACATCGCGCGCGGCGCCATCACCCTGCTCGCCGACCCCCGCACGTGCCTCAAGGAATGCGGCCGCCCGAGCTGTACCCGCCTGTACCTCGACCGCTCCCGCGGTGCGCGTCGCTCCTGGTGCGGCATGCAGTCCTGCGGCAACCGCGTCAAAGCCGCCGCCTACCGAGCCCGCAAGAACACCACCCCGTGAAGCAGCACCACCGGCCCGACGCCGGCCGCGGGGGCCGCGGGGGCCGGGGCCGCGAAGCCGGACAGAGTGGTCGTACTACCCTTCCAGCGTGATGAACCCCTCCGAGCCCCATGGTCCGCGGTCGGCCGCCCGCGGCAGCGCGGCGGGCGCCGCCCGTCCGGCCAACCAGGGGCGGCGGGTGGCGGCCCGCAATCGGGCGGCCCTCATCGCCGCCGCCCGCGAGGTGTTCGCCGAGCAGGGTCTTGACGCACCGCTGTCCGCCGTCGCGCGCCGCGCCGGGGTGGGACAGGGCAGCCTCTACCGGCATTTCGCCGACCGGATCGCGCTGGCCTCCGCCGTCCTGGACGAGAACGTCCAGCAGATCGAACAGGCCGCGGACGAGCCCGACGCGAGCCCGGCCAGCGTCCTGGGCGTGGTCACCTGGCACCTGACCCGGTCGACGGCGTTCGTCGACCTGCTGCGCATACGCGGCTCGCGTGGCGACGGCGCACAGGCCGAAGCGCTGGCAGGGCGCGTCCACAGCGTCCTGTCCCGGTGCCTGCCCGCCGGGCATCGGCTGTCCGCCGACGACGCCATGCTCGCTGTCTCGATGGTCTCCGGGGCCGTCACCGGCCCCACCCCGGCCGAGCGGGAGCGCCGCGCTCTGGCGGCCTGGCGCCTGCTCGGCGTCGACGTGGGGCCGTTGCGGCCCGTCGAGACCGACGTGGAGTCGTGAGCGTCAGCCGCCGTTGGACTGGCGGATGCCGTCGGCGAGTGCGGTGAACCGGTAGACGTATCCGCCGTCGGGGCCGCTCACGGTCATATAGGCCTTCTTGCCGCCCGGCGTGATGGCGACGTTGGTCGCCGACTCCAGGCCCTCGGCGGCCTTGGCGGGGACTTCGACCGTGGCCAGCCGTTCGCCGTGCGGACTGAAGACGGCCATGGCCGGCCGGCCGTGCAGCGCCTGATAGAGATTGCCGTCGGCGTCCACGGCTATGGAGTCGGTCTGGGCCACGCCGGCGTCGACGTGCACGGCTTCGTGCTGGGAGGTCACGGTGGTTTTGTCGGCGTCGAGCAGCAGGTAGGAGATCGTGTTCTCGGCGAGTTCGCTGATCCACAAGCCGTGCAGCTCGGGGTCGAACATCACCCCGTTGGGGTGGGCGAGCCCGTCGGCCAGGACAGTGGCGTTCTCGCCGTCGCGGTCGATGCGCACGATGCGCCCATCGGCCTTGCCCGGCTTCATGCCGTGCAGGTCGCTGACGTACAGGTTTCCCTCGTCGTCGAAGGCGATGTCGTCGAGGTTCATGGCCGAGCCGTCGACCTCACCGGAGAAGAACGTGCGCGGGTCGGAGCCGTCCGGCTCGGTGCTGACGACGGACCCGGTGTAGTCGGTGAGGTAGAGACGGCCGTCGTACGGGCTGATCTGCGCGGAGGTGTAGGCGCCGGTCTTGTCGGTGTAGAGGTCCTTGTGCTTTCCGGTGGTCAGGTCGACGGAGATGACCTTGGGCTCGCCGGCGGGGGCGGTGACGTCCACGACATACAGGTCGCCGTCCTCGTCCAGGACCGGCCCCTCCAGGAGTGTCCTGCCGGTGGCCTCGTGAGGGTCGGTCACGTGCGCGACCTGCGTGGCGCGGATCGTCCTGCCCTCGCCTGACGCCCCGGGGCGCGAGGCCGGGGCGTCGGAGGTCTGGGTGCCGCAACCGGCCAGGACCAGAAGGCTGCCTGCGGCCAGACCGGCCAGCGCGGCGCGGGGGCTGCGGTGGGGTGTGGGGTGGGTGGTCATGCGGTGGGGGTGCTCCTTCTCGTCGTCCGGGTGGACCGGACGTGGTGATGTGCAGGAGACGTGCCGACGTCCGTGGGGCTGGGGACCTGCCGTGGGGCAGAAGGCCTGCCGTGGCGCCGGTGCGTGGAGGCCGGGGCTTCCGCGTGGGCGGCGAGTGCTCCGGGGCGGAGCTCAGGCAGCCGACCAGCCGCCGTCGGAGGGCAGGATGGCGCCGTTGATGTTCACCGCGTCCCGGCTGAGCAGGAAGGTGATCGAGGCAGCCAGCTCATCGGCCGTGGCCAGGCGCGGGATCGCCACGCGCATCTTCGCCGTACGGGCCGAGCCGAACGGCGCGGCGGCAGGCATCGCGATGCCGGTGGCCACCGCGCCGGGGGCAACCGCGTTGATCTGCACGCCTGTTCCCGCGTACTGGTAGGCCGACGACAGCGTCAGGCCGACCAGCGCGTGCTTCGAGGTCGTGTACGCGGCGCCGGCGGCCGAGCCGCGCAGGGCCGCCTCGGAGACGACATTGACGATCCGGCCGCCGCCCGCGGCGAGCATGCCGGGCACGACGGCGCGCATCAGGCGCATCGGGCCGTCGACGTTGACGCGCAGGACGCGTTCCCAGATCGTGTCGTCGACTTCGTGCACGGCGGCGTCGTTGTCCATCACGCCCGCGACGTTCGCCAGGGCGTCCACGCGACCCGCCGCGGCGGCCAAGACCGTCGCGGCGGAGGCGGGTTCGGTGATGTCCGCGGTGACGGGCACGAGCGCCTCGCCGAGGTCGGCGGCCAGGGCCGCGAGGCCGTCGGCAACGATGTCGACGGCGACCACGCGGCCGCCCTCGCGCACGATGCGCGAGGCGACGGCCCGGCCGATGCCGGAGGCGGCTCCGGTGACGACGACCTGCCGGCCGCCGAAGCGTCCGGGCGTGACCTGCTCGGTCCACGGCTCGGGGGCGCCGATCTCGATGCCCGGGTCGGGCTCCGCGACCGCGACCGCGGGGGCGTCGGCCGCCGGCGCGGTCGGCAGGCCCTCGGGTATCCGGCCGGTCTCGGCGGCGGTGACCAGCGTGTCCGCGAGTTCCGGCGGGAACTTCCCCGCGGACACCCGCACGAGCTGCTCCAACGGCAGTCCGAGGGCGGGCGCGAGAGCCTCTTCGCTCTGCCCTTGCGAGGCCAGCAGACCACGGAGTACCTGTCCGGCGGTGGGTTCGGCCAGCCAGTCGCGGAGTGGGGAGGCGGGGGTGATCTTCGGCATCGCAGCACCTTTCATGTCGTGAGACTCGGGCGGGCCGTGGCGGGAACGACCCCCAACCGGACAGCACTGTCCGGTTCCTGGGTTACGGTACCTGTGACGGCTCGGGACGCCCCGGCGAGGGCACTGATCACGCCCGCACGGCGCCCGACGCACCTCCCCCTCCCCCACGAGAGGAACTCGCACCATGTCCCTGCCGAAGTGCGCCACGAGGCAGCCCACCCCGCAGGAGATCGTCGCCCTTCGTGAGCGCTACCGCGTCGAGCGGGAACGCCGCGTACGTCCCGAGGGGTCGGGCCAGTACCGGTCGACGGAGGCGGAGTTCGGCTACTTCGCCGCCGACCCGTACACCGGTGAGGTGACGGAGCGCGAGCCGCTGCGCGACGCGGTGGATGTCGCGATCGTCGGCGGCGGATTCGGCGGAATCCTGGCGGGCGCGCGTCTGCGTCGTCAGGGCGTGGCGAAGGTGCGTGTCATCGAGAAGGGCGGCGACTTCGGCGGCACGTGGTACTGGAACCGATACCCCGGCATCCACTGCGACATCGAGTCCCACGTGTACCTGCCGCTGCTCGACGAGACCGGCTACGTGCCCGAGTGGAAGTACGCACCGGGTGAGGAGATCCGGCGGCACGCGGTGCGTGTCGCCGAGCAGTTCGACCTGTACGAGCACGCCCTGTTCTCCACCACCGTCACCTCCCTGACCTGGGATCAGACGGCCGAGCAGTGGGTGGTCGCCACCGACCGGGGCGACGACTTCCGGGCCACCTACGTCATCACCGCCACCGGCACGCTCTCGGAACCCAAACTGCCCGGCATCCCCGGCATCGAGGACTACCGGGGCCACACCTTCCACACCTCGCGGTGGGATTACGGGTACACCGGCGGCACTCCCGAGGGCGGCATGCGGGGCCTGGCGGGCAAGCGGGTCGGCGTCGTCGGTACCGGCGCCACGGGCGTGCAGGTCATCCCGATGCTGGCCGAGGACGCCGGACACCTGTATGTCTTCCAGCGCACCCCCTCCGCCGTGGACGTGCGTGGCCAGCAGCGCATGACACCGCAACAGGTCGGCGCGCACCGGCCCGGCTGGGCCGCCGAGCGCCGCGAGAACTTCCTGCGGATCTGCTCCGGAGAAGATGCCGCGCAGGACCTGGTCGCCGACCGCTGGACCCAGTCGGCCGGTCTGCTGGAAAAGCTCCTACCCAGCTTCCGCCGCCATGGTGAGCCGGACTTCGAGACCGCCTACGAGGTGGCCGACCACGCCACGATGAACCAGATCCGGGCACGCGTGGCCGCCGAAGTCACCGACGCCGCCACCGCCGCGGCCCTCACGCCCTGGTACCGGTACGCGTGCAAGCGCCCCACGTTCTCCGACAAGTACCTGCCCGTGTTCAACCGCGCCGACGTCACCATGGTGGACACGGCCGACACGCACGGAATCGAGCGCATGAGCGAGCGCGGGGTCGTCGTGGGAGGAGTGGAGTACGAGGTCGACTGCCTGGTGTTCGCCACCGGATTCTCCGTGGGCCTTTCCGGCATCACCTCGGGGAAGCTGCCGGTGACCGGCCGCGACGGGGTCCAGCTTCTGGACGCGCTGAAGCGACGGGGCCCGCGCACTTTGCACGGTTTCACCAGCAACGGGTTCCCGAACTTGATCCAGATGGGTTCATTGCAGAACGCGAGCAGCGTGAACTACTCGCACATCCTGGACGAGCAGGCCGTGCACGCCGCCGCTCTGGTCGCCGCCGCGGAGGAGAAAGGCGCCGTCGTGGAGCCCGCCCCCGAGGTCGAGGACGCCTGGGTCGAGGTCTGTGCGCAGGGCGCCCCCGACCACGCGTGGTTCCACGCCGAATGCACCCCGGGCTACTACAACGGCGAGGGCCGTGGCCGCCCGAACGGCCCCACGGCCTACCCGCACGGCGCCGTCGCCTTCCATGAACTGCTGAGCCGCTGGCGCGAGGAGAACATCGGCGAGGCACTCCGGGCCAGGGCGGCCACCTCCGTCTGACAATTTGCCGGTCCTTCTTGATCAGCCTAACTTTGCGGCGACACAGCTTTTTCTCAGGCAAGAGGAGAAAAGCTTCATGGTGAAGGGCCTTCCGCACCGAACGCCCCGGCGGCCCCGGGGACCGGAGACGGAACCGTCGCGCGCGTCACGGTCGGCGACCGACCGCATGGCGCGCACGCTGCTGCGCCGGCGGAAGAAGTCACTCAGCGCCGAGGACGTGATGGTCTCGGACCGTCCGAAGGTGCGGCGCGCGGTGACGGCCGCCGCTCTCGGCAACACCATGGAATGGTTCGACTTCGGCGTCTACGCCTATTTGGCGGGCACGCTCGGGAAAGTCTTCTTTCCCTCCAGCTCGCCCGGGGCCCAGGTCGTCGCCACATTCGCCACGTTCGCCGCGGCTTTCCTCGTCCGCCCCTTGGGCGGCCTCGTCTTCGGACCGCTGGGCGACCGCATCGGCCGGCAGAAGGTGCTCGCGGCCACCATGATCATGATGGCCGCGAGCACGTTCGCCGTCGGCCTGCTGCCCTCGTACGCCTCCATCGGATTCGCCGCCCCGCTGCTGCTGCTCGTATGCCGACTGGTGCAGGGTTTCTCCACGGGCGGTGAGTACGCCGGTGCCACCACCTACATCGCCGAGTACGCCCCCGATCAGCGCCGCGGTTTCCTCGGGAGCTGGCTCGACTTCGGCACCTTCGTGGGCTACTCCCTTGGCTCGGGTCTGGTCACGGTCCTTACGCTGACCCTCGGGGCGGACGGCCTGGAGAGCTGGGGCTGGCGCATTCCCTTCTTCATCGCGGGACCGCTCGGGCTCATCGGCCTCTACATGCGGCTGAAGCTGGAGGAGACGCCCGCCTTCCAGCAGGAGGCGGCCACCGCCGCGGCCCAGCGCGAGGAGGGCCCGCGCGGCGAGGAGGACCCCGTCGAGCAGGCCCGCCAGTCCGGCAAGGGACGCCTCAAGGAGATCTTCACCCGCCACTGGCAGGCGGTCCTGATCTGCATGGGCCTTGTGCTGCTCTACAACGTCACGAACTACATGGTGACGTCGTACCTCCCCACGTTCATGACAGTGACGTTGGGCGAGAGCGACACGACGGCTCAGGTGCTGGTGCTCGGGACCATGCTGCTGGTGGCTCTCGCCATCACCACGGTGGGACGCAGCTCCGACCGGTGGGGCAGGCGCCCGATGTTCATGGGCGGCAGCATCGCCCTGATCGCGCTCGCCATTCCGGCCTTCCTGTTGATCCGGGAGGGCGGCATCCTCCTGCCCGCGTTCGGCTGTGCCATCCTCGGCCTGCTTCTGGTCTGCTTCGCGGGCACGGCCGCCGCGACCCTGCCTGCCCTGTTTCCCACGCGCCTGCGGTACGGCGCCCTGTCGATCGCCTACAACATCTCCGTCTCCCTCTTCGGCGGTACCACTCCTCTGCTCGCCTCCTTCCTGGTCGAGAAGACGGGCAACCCGCTGGTACCTGCCTATTACTTGATGGTGGCCGGAGCGATCGGCCTGGTATCGACGTTCTTCCTGCACGAGACGGCGGGCCGGCCGCTGCGTGGCTCCGGCCCCATGGTCGAGACCCACGGCGAGGCCCGCGAAATGGTGGCGCGCAGCCGCACGGAGGCCGGGCGTCACGCGCGCGACGTGTGGCTGCGGCTGTGGCGCCCCCGCGGGGGCCGGAACGCATCCACGAAGGACCGTAAGCGCGGGGACTGACAGGTGAGCTGATAATTTGCCTTTCAGATGGCGTCGTGTCGTTCCTGCTGCGCCCGGCCGACGGCGGCCCGGCGCCCGCTTTCCGGGCCGGACAGTACATCTCGGTCCAGGTGCAACTGGCCGACGGCGCACGGCAGATACGCCAGTACAGCCTCATCGGCGCACCGTCCGCCACGACCCGCGCGATCGCGGTCAAGCAGGTCACCGGCGAGGACGAGAACCCCGACGGAGAGGTCTCGCGCCACCTGCACGCGCACCTCCGGCAGGGCGACCCGCTGCACATCTCCCCGCCGTATGGCGACCTCGTCCTGGAACCGGGCGACGCGCCCCTGCTGCTCGCCTCCGCGGGCATCGGCTGCACGCCCATGCTGGCCATGCTGGAAGAGCTCGCGGCCGCCGGGCACCCGGGCCCCGTGACGATCGTGCACGCCGACCGCTCCCCCGAGAGCCACGCACTGCGCGCCGGCCACGAGGCACTGACGGCCGAACTCCCCGCCGCCACAGGCCACTTCTGGTACGAGGAGTCCGGCTCCGGACACCACACCGGCCGCGTCGACCTCACCGACGTACACCTGGCGTCCGGCACTCGCGCCTACCTCTGTGGGCCGCTGCCCTTCATGCGCGCGCTGCGGGGACAACTCCTCGACAAGGGCGTGGCTGCCGCCGACATCCACTACGAGGTGTTCGGCCCCGACCTGTGGCTCGCGCGGCCGTAGCGACGGCGGCTGGTGACGGCGCATCAAGGGGCGTTGTCAGTGCCTCCCCATAGAGTGGAAATCACTCGGGAAGCAGCCTCGGAGAAGGAGCAGAAACATGTCCGCCAACAGGATTCAGCACAAGGTGAATCACGTCGCGCTGGTAGTGGACTGTTCGGGTTCCATGCGTCTGCACCAGAACCAACTCATTCGTGTGGTGGACGAGTTCGTGGCGGGGCTGAAGGCCGAATCCGACAGCCTCGGCCACGAGACTCGGATCAGCCTCTACTCCTTCGACCACAGGGTGGAGAATCTCGTCTGGGACATGGACGTGAAGCATCTTCCGTCCATGCGGGGTCTCTACCACGTCAACAATGGGGCTACGGCGCTCATTGAGGCTTCATTGAAGTCTCTGGACGACCTGGGACACATCTGGGAGGAATACGGCGAGCACAGCTTCCTCCAGATCGTGGTGACGGACGGCGAGGAGAATGCCTCCGGTGGCGACAGGCGGCACGACGGCGACATGAAGATCCTCGGCCCCTGGCTCGACAAGATCGCGGCGAAGATGGGCGGACTGCCGGGCCACTGGACTTCCGCCATCCTCGTGCCGAACTCCCTGGCCAAGCGCACAGCCCAGAACTACGGCTTCCCGGCCGGGAACATAGCCATCTGGGACGCGGACTCCCAGGAGGGCGTCGAGGAGGCCATCGGCACCGTGCGCGCCGCCGCCACCAGCTTCCTCCGGGCCCGCGAGAAGGGCGTGCGCGGCACGAAGAACCTGTTCGCCGTCGGTCAGGACATATCGATCGACGAGGTGCGGGCGAATCTCGAACCGATTCCGGCCGACAAGTACAGGCTCCTGAAGGTCGACAAGGAAGTCGAGATCCGCCCCTTCGTCGACTCACATCCGGGCGTGGCATACGAACGGGGTTCTTGTTACTACCAGTTGGGCGCCCGTGCTCAGGTCCAGCCCGACAAGGAAGTCATAGTCGTTGAGAAGGACACCGATCGCGCCTATACGGGGGACGCGGCGCGCAGTCTTCTCTTCGGGTCCGGCATTCAGGGAACGGTCTCGGTGAAAGCGGGCAACAATCCCAAGCTGGAGGTCTACGTACAGAGTCGTTCGGTGAACAGGAAGCTCAAGCCGAAGACGCGTCTGCTCATCATGCTCTGAAACAGAAAAAGGCCCGGCACAAAACACGCTGCGACATGAATGTGCCCCCGCGCGTCAGAGGGAGCGCCGGGCCGGGGCGGAGAGTTCCGCCCCGGCCCGGCGCCCTGCGGGGTCAGCCGTCGGTGCCCGGCAGCAGAGAGACGATCTCGCTGCCGCTCCGCGCGACCAACGCGTCCTTGTAGAGGAGCAGTTGAGTCGAGTCCGCGAAGCCGATCTGCGGCCCCGGCATGTCGTGGTTCGCCTGTCCACGCCAGACCTGATCGCCCGTGCTCAGATCGAGGCCGGACAGATCTCCCGCCTCGTTGAGGAAGTACACGACCCCCTGCGCCAACGACACCACGGGAGACGCGACGCCCATGGCGCCCTCGTCGGGCATCTTGATGCCCACCGGACGCGTCCACAGAGTCTTGCCCGTGGTCAGCGAATAGGCCGAGGCCTCGCCCTGCCCCGTCACGGTGATCAGGCGGTCACCGAGGATGTCCGAGATGGCCAACTGCCCCTCCACCCGATAGGAGTGCGAGGTCTGCTTGCCGGAGGCGGTGATGGTGGTCAGCCGCATGTCCCTGGGCTTGGACGAGCTCGGGTCGGCCGCGGGCTCCTTCTGCTCGGCCAGGACCAGCCGGTTCCCCGAGGTTCCGACGAGCTGCTGCATCCCGGAGAGCGTGGCGACCTTCCTGGCGTCTCCGGTGCGGGGGTCCAGACGCAAGATGTCGGTGCCGTCCGGCTTCTCGACGTCCGGCGCGCAGGCCAGATAGGGCACGCCGCTCAGCACCGCACGTTGGCAGGCGACGCCCTTGTCCCAGGTGTGGCGCCACTTCTCCTTGCCGGTCCGCGGGTCGAGGGCCGACATCGTACGAAGCGTCGGTGTGTTCGCAAGGACCGCGCCGTCGATGAGCATGGCCGCCTGGTCGGTGCGGTCGTCCTGGGGCATCTCGACCGTCCAGAGCACGTCGCCGTTGTCGGCGTCCACCGCCATCAGATCGGTGCCGCCTCTGTAGTCGCCGTTCGCGTCGTTCTTCGTGGTGTGGTTGCGGTAGGCGTAGACCACGCCGTCGCGCGCGGCGAACGGATGGTCGATCCCGTCGCCTTCCCGCTTGACCTTGACCGCCCACAACCGCTCGCCGGTGTTCGCGTCGAACTTGGCGGCGTCGAACCTGGATCCGCTGCAGTACAACGCGGAGCCGTCCACCAGGCAGCCCCGCTCGCCGGCGCCCGAAGCGTTCGTCTGCCACGGCTTCCAGCCCTCCGGTGACGTCGCGGGCCGTGCGGACCGTCCATCGTCGGTCGCACCTGCGCCCTCGAAGCCGAACAGCGCTCCTACGGTGATCGCGGCAACAGCCACCGCCGCCCCCGCGACCTGCGAGAAGCGGCGCCGGCTGCGCCGCCGCACCACCTTCTCGACGAGGTCCCCGGGCGCCCGCACCTGATCCAGGGCGACCGCGTGCAGCGTTTCCCGGACCTTCTCCTCCACCCGCTCCGTCGTCATCCCTGCATCTCCTTCGGCGTGTAGCTGAGCGACTGCGCCTGTCCCGCGGGCCTTTCGGGTCCGAGCTCCGGGACGAGCGCACGGAGCTTGGCGAGCGATCGGTGCGCCGTACTGCGTACCGTGCCGACCGGGCACCCCAGCAGCGCCGCGACCTCGCCCTCCGGCAGATCCTCGAAGTAGCGCAGAACGACCACCGCCCGCTGCCGCTTGGTCAACCGACGTAGCGCCGCCCACAGAGCGATCCGCAACTCGGAGTCCGACTCGGCGTGGGCCTCGCCACCGGACTCGGGCAGTACGGGCACCGTCGTCTCGGCGCGATGTCTGCGCAGTCGCCATCGGTTGACCTGCTGGCGGTACAGCACTTGGCGTACGTACGCCTCTGGCTGCTCGATGTCCGCCCAGCGTCCGTAGGCCTTCATCAGCGCGACCTGCAGCAGATCCTCCGCCGCGTGCCGGTCCCCACCGGTGAGCAGCACCGCGAGCCGCAGCAGCGCGGTGGAGCGCATCGAGACGAACTCGCGGAACTCGTCGTGTTTTGAGGCCTCCATCGACCCTCCCCTTCTTGGCAACCATCACGACGCGATGGGCAGCCCCCGGCTATCCCTCGGCGGACAAGATCATGTGTGCACAGAAAAATCGGCGCAGCACCGATGAGCTCCGCATAGGGTCCCGGCATGCGCATGTATCTTTCCTCGTTCCGTCTGGGCGACCACCCTGAGCAGCTCATGGGACTCCTGGGTGAAGCCGGGGTTCGACCTGAGATCGCCGTGATCGCGAACGCCGTGGACGGGTTGCCCGAGGACGCGCGCAAGGCCGGCGTGGAGCGAGAGGTCGCCGCGCTGACCTCGTTGGGACTGCGGCCGAGCGAACTGGACCTGCGGGACCTCTTCGACCGTCCCGCAGACGAAGCCGAGGCCGCGCTGAGCCGTTTCCCGGCGCTTTGGGTACGCGGCGGCAACACGTTCATGCTGCGCTATGCGCTGGCCCGGAGCGGCGCGGACGCCGCGGTGACCGCGCTCCTGAAGCGCGACGCCTTGGTCTACGCCGGATACAGCGCCGGCGCGTGCGTCCTCGCCCCCAGCCTGCGCGGACTTGAGCCCTGCGACGACCCGGACGTGGTGCCCGAGAAGTATGGCGAGCCGGCGGTCTGGGAGGGGCTTGGGGTGCTGGACCACGCGGTCGTGCCCCACGTCGACTCGCCGGGCCACCCCGAGACGGACCTGTGCGGCATCGTGGCGGCCAACTACCGCGCGGACGGGACCGCCCATCGAACGCTGCGAGACGGACAGGCCCTGATCATCGACGGCGTAGACGTGCGCGTGTCCTGACGCGTGTCCCGACGCATGTCCCGAGGCAGCCGTCGCTCACTGGGCGGAGACCTTCTGGACGGTTGTGTCGTCGGGGTTCAGCCGTCGCCCGTCCGCGGACAGCACCTGCAGCGGACGGAGGCCATGCCCCTCCCGGCGGTCGACCAACTGTGAGTGGGGTTCGCCGGGGGCGAAGAAATTCTGCTCGCCCCACTGCCGCAGCGCGACGATGACGGGGAAGAGCGCCTCACCCTTGGGCGTCAGTACGTATTCGCGGTAGGCACTGCCGTCCGACACGGGGACGGATTCGAGGACGCCTCCGGCGACCAGGCTCCGCAGGCGCGCGCTGAGGATGTTCTTCGCCACCCCGAGGCTGCGCTGGAACTCCCCGAAGCGCCGGCTTCCGTCGAAGGCGTCCCTGACGATCAGCAGGGACCACCAGTCGCCGATGGCGTCCACCGACCGGGCGACGGGGCATTCGCTGTCGTCGAAGCGCGTCCTGGTGACCATGGCGTCCTCGTCCCTCACTAATTCTCACGATGGTTGCAACATGCTACCAAAAAGCGTTACCTTCGCCGTCATCATTGGTAGCAAGTTGAAACCAGAATGCGGAGGGGCGCCGATGCCCGGCAGCAAGGGGACCTCGACACCACGGGCCGGATCGCGCGATGGGGAGGGTTCCGCGCACTTCCTGACCCGTGGCGTCGTCATGCTGTTCGCCATCGCCTGCGGGACCTCGGTGGCCAATGTCTACTTCGCACAGCCGCTCCTGGTGACCATGGGCCGCGATCTCGCCATGAGCCCGGCCCTCGTCGGCAGCATCGTCACCCTCACGCATGTCGGATACGGGCTCGGTCTCTTCTTCCTCGTACCGCTCGGCGACACGGCCGACCGCAGGCGGCTCGTCGTGGCCCAGTTGCTGCTCCTGGTGGTGGCGCTGGTCGTGGTGGCCACCTCCGGCACGGCGGCGGCACTGCTCGCGGGCATGGCCGCGACGGGCCTTCTCGCGGTCGTCACGCAGACGTTGGTCGCCTTCGCGGCTTCACTGGCCCCGCCCGCGGAGCGCGGACGGATCGTCGGCCTGGTCACCAGCGGCGTGGTCATCGGAATTCTGCTCGCCCGCACCTCATCCGGACTCATGGCCGATCTCGCGGGATGGCGTTCCGTCTACTTCGCCTCGGCGTCGCTCACCGCCCTGGTCGCGCTGATCCTGTACCGAGTACTGCCCCACCACCGCGGTGACGCTCCCCCGGCAACCCTGCGCTACGGACAGCTTCTGCGCTCCACGCTCACCCTGTTCGCGCGGGAGCGACTGCTGCGGCTCCGGGCCCTGTTCGGCCTGCTGGTCTTCGCCGCCTTCAGCACGCTGTGGAGCAGCGTCGCGCTGCCGCTCAGCGAGGCCCCGTACTTCCTGTCCCACGGCGCGATCGGGGCGCTCGGGCTCATCGGCGTCGTCGGCGCCCTGGCCGCGACCGTGGCGGGGCGGCTCAACGACCGTGGACGCGCCCGGCGTACCACCGGCATCGCCCTGGCGCTGCTCACCGTCTCGTGGCTGCCCTTGGCCTTCACCCGCAGCTCGCTGTGGGCCCTGGTCGTCGGGGTGATCCTTCTCGACCTCGCCGTGCAGGCGGTCCATGTCACCAACCAGACCCTGATCTACGCGCTGCACCCGGGAGCGGGCAGCCGGCTGATCGGCGGATACATGGTCTTCTACTCGATCGGCAGCGCCACCGGCGCCATCGCCGCGACCTCCCTCTACACGGCGGCCGGCTGGGGCGCCGTGTGCGCGCTGGGTGCCGCGTTCAGCTGCGTGGGGCTCGCGCTGTGGGCGTTGACCCGAAACGCGCCCGACAACGTCCGAACGGAGCGGCTCAGTTGAGCCTCTGCTTCACCGCTTCCTTGAAGCCGTAAGCGGCGCCGATCACTGAGCCTCGGGTCTGGTGCACGACGGCTCGGAAAGCCGCTCGCGTGCCGCTGCGCCTCGTCAGCTGTGCGCAGGTATCGGCGAAGCGGTCCGCGATGAGCGCCGGCTCGTATCGGGCCGCGGAGACTTGCGCCGCCTCGGCCATGCGCAGACGGAGCTCGTCGCTGTTGATGAGTTCCAGAAGGTGGTGGGCAAGTGCCTTCTCGTCCCCCACGGGCACGAGACGCCCGTCAACTCCGTCGGAGATGATCTCTCTGGGCCCCAGCGGACAATCGGTGGCGACCACGGGCACACCGCACCGCATCGCTTCGACGATTGTCATGCCGAAAGACTCGTGGTCCGAAGCGCTTGCGGCGAGACCCGCCTTGAGCCACTCGGGCTCCAGGGGCGAAACCGCACCCATAAGGGATGCGTGCTTCTCCATGCCCAATTCCTCGATGAGTCCCTGGAGTTGCACTCCGCAACCTCCCCCGATGCCCGGACCGAAGATGCGCAGAACCCAGTCAGGGCGCTCGGCACGCACTCTGTCGAACGCCCGGATCAGCAGGTCGTACCGTTTGGGCGGAACGAGTCTGCCGGCGGCGACGACTGCTTGTTCCCTGCCGCCCGGAATGGAGCCCAACGGCGCCGGGACGGGATTGGGAAATGCCTCGACGCGAACGCCCGGCAGTGTCATCTTCTTCCGGTAGGTGTCCGCGTCCGCCAGGGTCGTGGTCGTCAGCATGTCCAGCCGTGGATACAGCCGCCGCAGAGTCATGCGCAACGGCCGTGTGTGGTTGCGGAATGTCAGGTGTTCCTGACCTACGCGCAGCGGCCCCCGTCTGGCCTGCAGACAGATGTGCGCGTTCAGGCCCGGACGCGTGCCCACGACGACGTCGCTCGTCAGCGCCCCCAAGTGACGGGCGATCCGTTGATCCGTCAGAGCGCTGTAGTACGGGTACTGCGTCTCGCTCCTGGGAAAGACGGCAGCGGGTCTCCGCGCCTCGGGCAGGTCACCCTCGTACCCCGGGGTCCCCTTCCTCAGGTCCACCAAGTGCCGGAGCACGATGCGAGGGTGAACGGGAAACACGGGTGAGTCCCGGTGCCTGTAGACCGACACGATCTCCACTTCATGCTGCTCTACGAGCGCGTTGGCGAGATTGATGGTGGTCCGGATCGTGCCGCCGAAACCGAAGGAATTGTGGATGAGGAATGAGATGTGCAAGGTGCCGTAGCTCCCGTACCCGCACTCCATAAGGAGTCACCAAGGCCCCTGCGCAGAACATTGCGAATGGGGGCCACTCGTCATGCCAACGACAGCGCCGACTGAAGGTTGCGAGACGCAGAAGGTGCGCAGAGCGCCCGCACCTCCTCGGATGAGTGAAATTGTCCGGCAATATGGAGGGACGCGTGCGCATGTACCGCATCGGCCGCTCGGGGACTGATGTCGTCCCCTCATGCGCAGCAGCAACCGGCAGTACCTCGTGTCCGTCGATCACTTGCGTGCCTACGCTGCCGTGCTGGTGCTGCTCTGCCACGGCACGCACATGATCTCTCCGCTTCTCAGGCAGACCCCGAACAGGGACCAGCACGGCTGGCTGTACTCGGAGAACCCGCTGGCCACTCTGGTGCTGGAAGGCCATTCCGGGGTGGCCCTTTTCATGGTGCTTTCCGGCTTCATCTTCACCATCGGCACACTCGGCAAGGACGTCCACTACGGCCGGTTCCTGGGTAATCGGGTGCTGCGGATCTTCCCGCTCTACATCGCGCTGATCATCCTGGGCATCGGCGCGCACAAGCAGGGTGCGAACCTGCTCGCGGTGGTCCAGTCCCTGGCCGGTCTGGGAAATCTGCCCGGCTCCCTCAGCCTGGGGGCCGTTTCGAGCATGTGGTGGGCCATCGCGGTCGAGTTGCAGTTCTATCTGCTGTTCCCGCTGTTCAGCAGGCTCCTCACCAAGCGCGGGCCTGTGGCCCTGTTCAAACTCCTGGCCGCCGTCTTTGTGCTCCGCGGCCTGGTGTGGGCATCGGCCACCGGCGGCATCAGCGTGAACTCGATGCTCTACTACAGCCTCGCCGGACGGATCGACCAGTTCCTGCTGGGCATGGTGGCCGCCTGGTTCTTCGTGCGCCACCGGGAACGGTTCCAGGGGTTGCTGAAGGTCGGAATCGCGACAGGACTGGTCACGGGCGCGATCTGGGCCTTCAACCAGACCCACGCCTTCCACGAACGGCATGCCGCACGTCTGCTCTGGGTCGACGTCGAGGGAGTTCTGTGGGCTCTGGTGGTGCTGACCTACGTGGCCACGGTCTCCTCGACGGGGGTCGTGTCGAGAGGTATCGCCAAGGTCGGCGAGATGAGTTTCTCCGTCTACCTGCTCCACTACATGGTCGTCACCGCGATCATCTCCCACCGCTGGTGGTTGGAGCTGACGGGGCGCCCGGTGGTGGACGCGTTCATCACCGCGACAGCGGCCGTCCTGCCCGTCACACTGGCTGCGGCTGTGGTCACGTACAACGGCATCGAGCGGCCCTTCCTCCGCTGGCGTCGCGCCTACCTCCGCACGGACTCGCCCGATCCCACCGCAATTACCGCCACTCCCAAAGCCGCCGTCGTATCGCCCAGGTAGCCGCCCCCCGCCGCATTGCCACGCCATCAAAAGGTGGAGAACACCTGCCGGGTACACCGGCCGGAACAGGCCCCGTACCCGACGACCGCACACCCTCGCCATTGACTGGCCTCAAGGGCCGCAGTACAAGTCCGCTACGACATCCAAGCCCCGGCGCCCTTTTCCCGTGGCGGTCGCCGTCAATTGACCGGCTCCCGGCACAACTCTGAGAAGGGCTGCTGGGCATTTCGTGCGGTCGAGCACGGAACGAAGGGGGGACATCATGGGTCTGCGCATCACTGTGGACATTTTCTCCGGGCGTGCCAATCCCACGTGGGAAATCCAGGAACAGGAACAAGTGCATGAGCTGATCCAGCTCCTGGCACACCATCAAGAAGCGGTGGCCGACGTCTCCGACGGCTTCTCCGGCCTCGGATTCCGTGGAATCCGAGTGGAGATCACCGACGACCTGGACACCGGGGGCCTGCCCGCGGTGTTCAAGATCGCAGGGGGCGGGGACCGTGACCCGTACACCGGCGCCGACGTCGCCGAGCGCCTGCTGGAGACCATGCCGATCGACGAGAGCGGCCCGCGGCGTCCGGCCGAGGGCGAAAGTGACGCGGAGGCACTCGAAGAGAGCTACCCCGAGGCCTTCCGCGAGGCGGTCCGCCAGGAGATCCGGCGCACGGCGCGTGAGGGGGCGGGCGGGGCGACCACCATCGAACCCACCGAGTCGGGCGGCCTCTCCGAGGCGGACGCCGCCGAGGTCGAGAAGCAGTTACAGACCCTCGTACACCGGGCTGCGCTGGCCTGCGCGTACGACGTGACGCCCTTCAACCCGGCCTTCTGGAACCGACCCGACACCCAGCCCTACAACAACTGCTACAACTTCGCGGTCAATCGACGCACCAACACCTTCGCCCAGCCCGGCCGCGCACACGGCTACACCATTCCCCGCACGGTGCGCTGTGGCGAGGTCTCCACCGGGGCACAGCGCGACGGTCTGCGGATCTGGGGCAACTGCCAGCCTCCGGGATCGCTGCGCTATGTGGTGGCGCTCGTCACCGGCACCTTCCCCGGCAACATCCGGGACTACCACTGGTACCGCCTGCACCCGGGCGGCCTCTGGGCCCATAAACCGGGCGGCACCGCGGCCCGCAACACCGACAACTCCGGCCGCCTCATCACCAACCCGTACACGTGCGACCGGCGCCCCTACAACGAATGGTGCGGTCTCTTCCAGTCGCACAGCGGGCTCGTCATTCGCTGACCCTACGCAGCTGACCCTGCCGACTGTCGGGCCGCCCGGATGCGGTACGAAGTCTTCTGTGAACGAACAGAACCCGCCCGCGACCGTTCGTGTGTTCATCGCTCTCGCCCCACCGGACGAGGCGAAGCAAGAACTGGAACGGGAGCTGGACCCCGCCTATCAGGCTCATCCGCGTATGCGGTGGAACCGCGTCGAGGACTGGCACATCACCCTGGCGTTCCTCGGCGAGGTCCCGGTCTCGGTGGTGCCGCTCCTGCGTACGCCGCTCGCGCGCGTCGCGGCCGCGCGCAAGCCGCTGACGCTGGCGCTGAGCGGCGGCGGGCACTTCGACGAGCGTGTGCTGTGGAGCGGGATCGACGGGGACCTCGACGAGCTGCGTCTGCTCGCCACGGAGGTACGTGCCGTGGTCGACGGCTGCGGTGTCCCTCACACGGGCCGGCCCTTCCGCCCCCACTTGACGCTGGCCCGCGCCCGCCGGGACACCCCGTCGTGTGCGGTGGAAGCCGCTGCCGGGCTCGCCGACTTCACCGGGCGCCCATGGCGGGCCGAACGTCTGCACCTGGTCGCCAGCAACATCGGCCGCGGCCCGGGGCCGATCCACTATCGCGATGTAGGAGCCTGGCCTTTCGACGGTTCGGGCTCGGGCCCTCAGGCTCCTGCCACGCGGTGACGCTTGTAGTGGCGGGCCGCACGGGCCCGGTTCCCGCATGAGGCCTTGCACCACTCCTGCCGGCCGTGGCTCTGGACGAAGTAGCGCACACACCGAGGCGCCGTACAGGCACGCAACCGCTCGCGCTGCGGGCCGCTCAGGAAATCGATGGCGGCGCGGGCCAAGGCCGCCAGAAGGTTTACGTGCTGGTTCCTCTCCTCTGTCAGCAGCCGAGCGGCGGGCGTTCCTTCGTGAGGCCATTCCAACTGCAGGGCGACCAGCTGCCCGGCGGCGATCGCGTTCAGGTGGGCCAGCGCCTTGTCGGCGGGCATCAGGTGGTCCGCGTCCGCAGGGCTGGGCGGCGCCGGGCTCACCGCCCGCGCGAACAACGCCCTTACCGCCCGCCGCAGTTCGGCGACTTCGCCTCTGAGGTCGTCGTCCGCCGTCAGTTCCCCGGCACGGACGTGGGCGGGCAACAGGCCCTCCTGGGCGTGCGTCCAGCGGGTGACTCCGTCGACCGTGGCCAGGTCGTCGGCGACGCCGCCGTCCCCGTCATGGCGGATCGTGCTCGCCAATTCCAGCGCCAGCCAGCGTTCCACAAGTCCTCTCCTTCTTGGTGCGCCCGTCTCCGGTTCTTGGTGCGTCCGTCTCCGGACCGCGCCGTCAACCACTTGATCACACCGCCCGGCACACTCTACTGTCCCTAACGCTTAATTAAAAACTTCCGTTAGGCATGGAGGAGAGAGCGATGACAGCGTTGCTTGCCCACATCAGCGACCTGCACCTGGACGGCAGCGAAAGGGCGACCCGGCGCGCCACGCACGTCATGGACTACCTGCGTGCCCTTCCCCATCCCGTCGACGCGCTCCTGGTCACCGGCGACATCGCCGACCACGGCGACGAGGCCGAGTACGAGGAAGCGGCCCAGATCCTGGCCGCCCCTTTCCCCGTCCTCACCTGCCCCGGCAATCACGACGCGCGCCCCGCCTACCGCAAGGCCCTGCTGGGCCTGCCCGCCGACGAGGGCCCCATCAACCAGGTCCACCACGTCGCCGGAACCGCCGTCCTGATGTGCGACTCCACCATCCCCCGCCGCGACGAAGGGCTCCTCGACGCGGCGACACTCGCCTGGATCGACGCCACCCTCGCCGCGCTCCCCCACGACACCCCCGCGCTGCTCGCCTTCCACCAGCCGCCGGTCGTGCTCCACCACCCACTGCCCGACGCCCACTGCCTGCGACAGCCCGGACAGCTCGCCGCACTGCTCGAAGCCCACCCCCAGGTGGCCGCCGTCCTCACCGGCCACGCCCACACCGCGGCCGCCACCACCTTCGCGGCGCGCCCCCTGATCGTCGGACCCGCCATCACCTGGACTCTGCGCCTGCCCTGGGAGGGCGACAAGCCCGCGGACCGCGAACAGCCCCCCGGCCTCGCCTTTCACGTCCTCGACGACGACCGCCGGCTGACCACCCACTACCGCGTCCTGCCGTGACCCGCCCGGCGCCCGGCGTGGCCGCCGACGCGTACGGAAAGCCGAGTGCCCCGCCCCCTGCATCACGGGGGGGCGGGGCGGCAGCGCTGCAGCCACAGCGCGGATGGAAGAGCCCAGGCTATCGGTGGCCACTGACAAACGCGGGCCGTCTACGACTGCGGGGGCCGGTCCTGGTCCCTGCCGAGCTGGTCCCTGAACTTGTCCTGCGCGGTGTCGACCTGACCGGAGTACTTGCTCTGGGTCTTGTCGTCGACGAAGTCTCCCGCCTTGTCGATTCCCTTCCCGGCCTGTTCCTCGTGCCCTTTGAGCATCTGCTTGAGCTTGTCCATGACTGACATGGGCAGCCGCCTCTCTGTGTCGCCCCCACATCCAGGCTCACACCGCGAGGCATGATTCGCATCCGGTGGCCTCATGGACCGTTCCGGGGCGGCTGACGAGCGGCGGGGCCGGGACGCGTACGTCCCGGCCCCGCGTCCGTCGTGCTTCAGAGCCCCTGGGCGTTGGAGTCGTCAGGGGCGACCGCACCGGCGCCGGGCGTCGGCGGGGCGTCCTCGTCCCGCTCGCCGACGTCACCGATCACGTCCAGAGCGCCCGCGGCGTGGGAGGGCTCCCTCGTCTCCGCGGTGTCCGCTCCCTGGGGCGGGCTGATCGCGGCGATGACAGCCCCGGCGGCGAGGGAGGCAACGGCCAGTACGCTTCGCTTCTTCATACCGGGGTCAACTGCCTGACGCGCATAAGGGCACGGCCTGACCCCCGAGATCACTACAGCGGACGTCTACGGTTCCGGCCCGGGGCAGGGGCCGTCGGCACCTACGCTGAGCGGATGTCGCGGATGTTGGTCTACGCCCCTGCAGTTCTTCTCTTCCTCGTCTTCTGCGTGCGAGTGGTGCGTGAGCGCAGGAAGTTCAGCAATGCCGTGTTCCTGGGGCTCGCCGCGCTCTGTGGTCTTGCCGGCTGGTTGTTCCAACTGATCAGGTCCGGCTCGGCGTCGGGGCAGGCCGTGGCGTGGGCGCTGCTGGTACTGGGCGCTGTGACCATCCTCGTGCTGACGTGCTTCCTGTTCTCCAACGGCCTGCGGATGGTGCGCAAGGAAGGCAGGAGTCCCACCAGCCTGCTGTCCCTGGTGGCCGCGTTGGCGATCCTGGCAGTCGTGGCTTTGGTGGTCATGGCCGTGGTCGTACGGACGCCGGTGTGGGTCGGCGTGGGGACGGCGGCCGGTGGACTGGCCGCCTATCTCGCGTTCCTGTTCATCTGCTTGGTCTGTTACGCGTTCCTCTACGGGCGCCTACGGGTCCACCGCGAGGCCGACTTCGTGGTCGTACTCGGCTCGGGGCTCGTCGGTGGATCCACCGTGCCGCCTCTGCTGACCAGTCGCCTCAGGCGGGCGCAATCGGTGCACGCGCGCCTCGCCGAGCGGGGCGACGCGCCGGTGCTCATCACGTCGGGAGGCCAGGGGCCGGACGAGGACCTGCCGGAGTCCCACGCGATGGCGGACGATCTGATCGCCCACGGATTTCCCGCCGGGCTGATCGAGCGGGAAGACCGCTCGACCACGACCGAGGAGAACCTGCGGTTCAGCAAGGCGATCATGGAGAAGACGAAGCCGGACTACCGTTGCGTCATCGTCACGAACAACTACCACGCCTTCCGTGCCGCCCTCACCGCTCGGCGGACAGGGATCAGGGGCCAGGTCGTGGGCTCGCCCACCGCCGCGTACTTCTGGCCCACCGCGATGATCCGCGAGTTCGCCGCGGTCCTCGTCGCCTACAAGCGGACCAACGCGGCGATATGCCTGCTTCTCGTCCTCGGCGGGGTACTCGCCTGGTGGGTACAGCGCAACGGTTCCGGGTGAGCCGGCTACCCCGGGGCCGCCTCGCGGGCTTCACGGCCGTGGCTACGAGCGACCGCGGGGCCTGCCCCGCTTGGCGCCCTTCGACGCGCCGCCGCTCCCGCCCCGCGCGCTCTTGCCCGACTTTCCGGTGGGCTTGCCCGTCTTCGCTGTGGGCTTGCCCGCCGTCGGCTTACGACGAGCGCCTCCCTTGTCGGGGCTCTTGCGCTTCGACTGGTCCGGTGCCGACGCGGCCGCGGGAGTCTGAGAGCGGCCGCGGGAGCTGTTGACGGTGCGCCCGCGCACGATCCCGATGAAGTCCTCCACCAGATCCGTGGTCGCGTCCTGCGGCCAGGACAGCGCCACCCGCGATTCGGGGGCTTCGGTGAGCGGCCGGTAGGTGAGGTCCTTGCGGTGGTGCAGGCGGGCGAGCGACTGGGGGACGGCGAGGACCCCGATGCCCGCCGCCACCAGTTCGATGGCGTCCGTCGTCGTGGCGGGACGTTCGTTCGCGGGCTGCCCGGGCAGGCTCTCCCACGGGAGGGTGTCGTCAAGGGGGTGCAGGACGATCTCGTCGGCCAGATCCTCGGCCGTCACTTCGTCCACCGCCGCGATCACGTGGTCCTTGGGGACCACCACGACGGTCGTCTCGGTGTAGAGGGGGATCGCGCTGAGGTCCGTACGGTCGACGGGCAGCCGTACGAAACCGGCGTCGGCGCCGCCGCCGCGCAGCAGCTCGAACGCCTCGCCGGGGTCCACGGCCACGAGGGTCAGCGGCACGTCGGGCAGCCGCTCGTTCCAGATCCGCACCCACTTGGTGGGTGTCACCCCCGGGACGTACGCGAGCCTGAAAGAAGGGGTCACCTGCGAGTCCGTCACTCCGCCAGGTTACCGGTCGTGGTCGGCGGTAGCTCACATGCTCGATACCCTGGGGAGCATGACGTCGCACCAGACCACCCAGACCATGAAGCCCGCGACCGCGGCGAAGAAGCTGGGTGTGTACCTCGAGGCCACCCCCGCCGAGTTCCAGGAGGGTGTCGTCTCGCGCACCGAGCTGAACGCCCTCCAGACCGAGCCGCCCGAGTGGCTCCAGGAACTGCGGCGCAACGGCCCGCACCCGCGGCCGGTCGTCGCGTCGAAGCTCGGGGTGTCCATCGCCGGTCTCGCGCGTGGCGGGGTCACGGAGGCCCTCACCACGGAGCAGATCGAAGCGATCAAGACCGACAACCCGGAGTGGCTGCAGAAGGAACGCGCCACCCAGGCCGAGGTCCGCAAGGAGACGGTACGCATCAAGGAGAAGAACGCCGCGGAGCAGGAGCGCCAGTCGGGCTCCTGACCCCGCTCGGACCCGAGCCCCCGGACACTGACGCGGTCAGCCGGGGGCTCAGTCATGCCGCGCCGCCCGCCCCCCTCAGCGCCCGCCCCCGTGGCGGACGCGGCCGGGGCCCTGCGATGCTGGAAGCGTGGCCCTCACCCCCGCCGTGCCGGAACCGATAGCCGCCGATCCGCCCGCGTCCGCACAGAACCCGCTGCTCACGCAGTCGTGGCTGGACCTCGCCTTCGTGCACTGGGCCATGGACCCGACGGATGTCGCCCCACTCCTTCCGGCCGGCACGGTTCCCGATCTCCACGATGGGGCGACGTATGTGGGCCTTGTGGCGTTCCGCATGCACCGGGTCGGCTGGTTCCGGCTGCCCGGCATCCCTTACCTGGGCACGTTTCCCGAGACCAACGTCCGCCTCTACTCGGTGGACGCCCATGGCCGCCGCGGCGTCGTCTTCCGCTCCCTCGACGCCTCGCGCCTGATACCGGTGGCGGTCGCGCGCGGTGCCTTCCGGCTGCCGTACCAGTGGTCGCGGATGAGCATCCGGCACAGCGGCGACACCGTCACGTACACGAGTGCCAGGCGCTGGCCGGGGCCGCGGGGCACGTACAGCAGGATCGCGGTCCGGGTGGGCGAGCGGGTCGAGGAGCCCACCGATTTCGAGCACTTCCTGACGGCCCGATGGGGCATGCACAACACGTTCTTCGGGCGGCAGATGTTCCTGCCGAACGTGCATCCGCGGTGGCCGCTGCACCGGGCCGACCTGATCGAGTGCGACGAGAACCTGGTCGCGGCCGCGGGTCTTTCGCGGCCGGCCGGGGACCCGGTGAGCGTGCTGTACTCACCGGGTGTCCCGGTCCGTTTTGGGCGTCCTGCCCGGCCCGGCGGCATCCCGACTCCCTGACGAACGCCACGACGGCGTACGAGGCGGCCGGCGGCAACTGCCGGCGCGGTCACGGGAGTTCGGCTGGTTCTCCGCGCGGGCGGGTGTCGGTCACGAAGGGGAAAGGCGGGGCTCGGCGTGTCGTCCGGCCCTATGCTGGCCGCATGATCGATCTGCCGCTCTCCGCGCTGGAAGTCGCCATGGTCGAGGCGGGCACCTCGGCCGCGGACGCCCTTCGCGCCTGCGACGGCGCGGCCCGGGAGCTCGACCGTCTCGGCTACCACCGGCTGTGGTTCGCCGAACACCATCACTCCCCCGCGATCGGCGCCTTCCCGCCGTCGATCATGACGGCGCGCATCGCCGCGTCGACGTCGGCCCTACGGGTCGGCTCGGGCGGTGTCCTCGCCCCCCACCACGCGCCGCTCATGGTGGCCGAGCAGTTCGCCACGCTCGCCGCTCTGCACCCCGGTCGCATCGACCTCGGCATCGGCCGCGGCCCCGGCACCTTCCACGAGGGGGCGGCCCGCGCGCTGCGCCGGGGCGCGGGGCCCGCCACGGACGAGGAGTACGCCAGGGACGTAGCGGCGACCCTGGAGTTCCTCACCGAGGTCGGCCTGGGGGAGTTGCCCGAGCCCTGGCTGCTCGCGTCGAGCCGGGCGGGTGCGACGCTCGCCGCCGAGCTGGGGCTGCCGATCGCCGTCGCCCATCACATCCGCCCCGACAACACCGTCGAGGCGCTCGACCACTACCGCGACACGTTCCGTCCCTCCCCCTGGTGCGAGGCACCGCGCGTCCTGGTGTGCGTCGAGGTGGTGTGCGCGACGACCCAGGAGCGGGCCGACGAGCTGGCCCGGCCCATGGCCGTCGTGAAGGCGGGTCTGCTCAAGGGGCAGAGCGACACGGCGTTCCCGAGCCCGGACGGCGCGGCGGCCCACCGCTTCAGCCCCCGGGAAGAGGACGCGCTGGCCGTCTTCGCGGCGCAGCAAGCCCATGGCACACCGACCTGGGTGGAATCCCGGCTCACGCGGATCGCCGAGGACACCGGCGCCGACGAACTGATGCTGGTCACGCCGGTCTATGACCTGGCCGACCGCGTACGGTCGTTCGCGCTGGTACGTGAGCTGTTTACCTGAGCCCTGTAGGCGAGCTGTGCAGGAGGTGGGCTGTGCAGGCGAACCTCGTAGGTGAGCCGCGTGCCGTGAGGTCGTACGTGGGCTCTGTACGGCGACGGGGCCCAGGCGAAGCGCCGTAGTCGTCCCACGACTACGGCGCTCGCCGGTCGGTCGCTCGCCGGTCGGCGGTTGCGGGGCGCCGCACGTGCTAGGCGGCATGGGATCCGGTGGCCCCCTTGCCCCGTTCGGCGGCGTCCGTGTCATGGTGGATCGGCGTGCCGGAACCGGTCAGTGGCACCCCGCTTCCGCCCCTTCGCGCCGCGACGATCTCGGCAGCGATGGACAGGGCCGTCTCCTCGGGTGTGCGAGCCCCGAGATCAAGCCCGATCGGCGAGCGGAGACGAGCCAACTCATCGTCGCTGACACCGACTTCACGCAGGCGCTGGTTGCGGTCCAGGTGGGTGCGGCGTGAGCCCATCGCGCCGACGAACGCGACCGGAAGCCGCAGGGCCACCTCAAGAAGCGGGATGTCGAACTTGGCGTCATGGGTGAGGACGCACAAGACCGTGCGGCCGTCAGTCGCAGTGTCCCGGAGGTAGCGGTGCGGCCAGTCGACCACGATGTCGTCGGCCTCGGGGAAGCGGGCCCTGGTGGCGAAGACGGGCCGGGCGTCGCACACGGTCACGTGGTAACCGAGGAACTTGCCCGTGCGCACCAAGGCGGCGGCGAAGTCGATCGCACCGAAGACGATCATGCGGGGCGGGGGCACACACGACTCGACGAACAGGGTCAGCGGCTCCCCGCAGCGCGATCCGCTCTCCGAGACGGAGAACTCGCCGGTGCGGCCCGCGTCCAGCATCGCGCGGGTCTCCCCCACGACCGTCCGGTCGAGATCCGGATGACCCTCCAGACCTCCTTCGTACGAACCGTCGGGATGGACGTACACGACCCTGCCCAGGAGTTCGGCCGGGCCGCCGGCCACGCGGGCGATCGCCGCCGCATCGCCGCGGGCGGCGGTCGAGAGCGCCGCCGCGAAGACCCGCCTGCCCGGCGCGTCCGCGCCGAGCGGCGTGACCAGGACCTCGATCACGCCGCCGCAGGTCAGGCCGACCGCGAAGGCGTCCTCGTCGCTGTAGCCGAACCGCTCGCGCACGGTCGCGCCATCTTGGAGGGCTTGGACGCACAGGTCGTACACCGCACCCTCCACACAGCCGCCGGAGACCGAACCGATGACCGTGCCCTCGCTGTCGACGGCGAGAGCGGCGCCGGGCGGACGCGGCGCACTGCCGCCCACCGTCACGACGGTGGCGACGGCGAAGTCCCGGCCCTCCTCGACCCAGCGGTTCAGTGCTTCGGCGATGTCAAGCACCCGGGGCTCCTCCCGCGTTCAGGACGCGGTCAGGGCGGATGGGCAGGTGGCGGTGGCGTACGCCGGTCGCGTGCCAGACCGCGTTGGCGATCGCCGCGGCGACCCCCACGATGCCGATCTCGCCGATGCCCTTGATGCCGACGGGGTCGTCCGCGTCCGTGTCCTCCACCCAGTCCGCCTCGATGACCGGCACGTCGGCATGGGCGGCGAAGTGGTAGCCCGCGAAGTCGGCGCCCACGTGGCCGCCCGTCGCCTGGTCGCGGTGGGCCTCCTCGTGCAGGGCCATGGACAGGCCCCAGGTCATGCCGCCGATGAACTGGCTGCGCGCGGTCAGCGGATTGATGATCCGGCCCGCCGCGAAGATGCCGAGCATGCGCCGCACCCGCACCTCGCCGGTGGCGACGTCGACGGCGACCTCGGCGAACTGCGCGCCGAAGGAGTGTCGTTCCTTCTTGGCGAGGGCTCCGACGGCCGCAGTGGTGTCGGACCGCACGGTGATCCCCTGCGGCGGAATGTCACCGCCCAGCGCCAGTTGCTCCCGCAGCTCGGCCACCGCGGCCCGGACGGCCCAGCCCCAGGAGCGGGTGCCCATCGAACCGCCGGAGATCGCCGCCGTGCCGAAGTCGCTGTCACCGATGCGCACACGGACGCGGTCCTGGGGCACCTCAAGGGCTTCCGCGGCGATCAGCGTCAGTGCGGTCCGTGCCCCCGTTCCGACGTCCGCCGCGGTGATCCGCACCGTGAACGTCCCGTCGGCCTCCGCTGTCACGGCCGCCGTGGACGGCGCGACGATCACCGGGAAGGTGGCCGCCGCCGTGCCGGTGCCCAGCAGCCAGCGCCCTTCGCGCCGCAGGCCGGGACGCGGGTCCCGGTCCGCCCAGCCGAACCGGCGGGCGCCCTCCTCGAAGGCCGACAGCAGATTGCGGCTTGCGAAGGGAAGGCCGGAGACCGGGCCCACCTCCGGTTCGTTGCGGGCACGCAGCGCGATCGGGTCGACACCGCACCGCTCGGCGAGTTCGTCAAGCGCGGACTCCAGGGCGAACGATCCCGGAGCCTCACCGGGAGCGCGCATGTAGGTCGGCGTCGGCACGTCGAGGCGCACCACGCGGTTGACGCTCCGGTGGGCGTCGGCGGCGTACATCGGACGCCCGAACCCGGCGCTCCCCTCGACGAATTCGTAGACCCTCGACGTGAGGCTGTGGGCCTGGTGGTCGACGGCACGCAGCCGCCCGTCGGTGTCGGCGCCGAGCCTGACGCGCTGGGCGGTGGGGCTGCGGTAGCCGGTGAGCGTGAACAGCTGGCGCCGGCTGAGGACGACCCGGACGGGGCGGTCGAGCAGCGTGGCCGCCATCACGGCGAGGATCTGGTGCACGCGTACGCCCTTGGACCCGAAGGCGCCGCCGACGTGTTCGGACCGTACCCGGACCGATGCCGGGTCGAGCGAGAACAGCTTGGCCAGCTCGTCCGCGACCCAGGTGCTGCCCTGGTTGGAGTCGACGACTTCGAGCCGTCCGTTGTCCCAGCGCGCCATCGCCGCGTGCGGTTCCATCGAGCCGTGGTGCTCTTCGGGCGTGGTGTACTCCTCGTCCACCACATGGGAGGACGCGGCGAGTTCGGCCTCCAGGTCACCCTTCTCCACCAGGTGGCTGTCGCCGTCCGGCGTGTACGTGCCGGGGTGCGCGGCGAAGAACGCGACGTCGTGCGGCTCCTCCTCGTACCGCACCACCAGCGCCTCGGCGGCCTCTCGCGCCTGCTCGGAGGTCTCGGCGACCACCATCGCCACCGGCCAGCCGACGAACGGCACCCGGTCGTGCTGGAAGACCTCGACGATCGGGTCGGGGGCGCCGAGCATGCCGACGTAGTCCCCGTCGACGCGCGGCGCGTTCCCGTGGTGCAGGACGGCCAGGACACCGGGCATCTCGCGCACGGGATCCGACTCGACCGACAGGACACGGCCGCGGGCGATCGTGGACAACACCAGCCAGCCGTGGGCGAGTTCGGCGAAGGGGATCTCTCCCGCGTACCGGGCCGCGCCGGTGACCTTGTCGCGGCCCTCCACGCGGGTGTACGAAGCGCCGACGGCGCTCGACGCCGCTGTGGACGTGGTCGTCGCGGTCATCGGGCGGCCTCCTCGGTGAGCTCGGTCAGCAGGGCGACGACGAGGTTGCGTATCAGCGTCGTCTTGTAGCCGTTGTCGGGCAGCGTGCGGGCGGCGGCCAGTTCGGCGTCCGCGGCGGCGGCGAACGCCTCGGCGGTCGCAGGTCCGCCGGTCAGGACCCGCTCGGCCTCCCGTGCGCGCCACGGCCGCGACGCCACCGCGCCGAAGGCCAGGCGCACTTCACGTACGGCACCGTCCTGGACGTCGAGTGCCGCGGCGATCGAGCCGATCGCGAAGGCGTACGAGGCGCGCTCGCGCACCTTGCGGTAGCGGGAGTGGGCGGCGACCGGGGCGGGCGGCAGGGTGATGCCGGTGATGAGCGCGCCGGAGGGCAGCGCGGTCTCCAGGTGCGGGGTGGTGCCCACCGACAGGTAGAAGTCCGCGAGCGGCAGTTCGCCGGTGCCCTCCGCCGTCTCGTACGAGATGACGGCGTCGAGGGCGGCGAGCGCCACGCCCATGTCGGAGGGGTGGACGGCGACACAGTGCTCGGTGGCGCCGAGGATGGCGTGGTTGTGGTGCTCGCCCTCGATGGCGGAACAACCGGTGCCGGGGGCGCGTTTGTTGCAGGGTTTGGACAGGTCGGCGAAGTAGCCGCAGCGGGTGCGCTGGAGCAGGTTTCCGCCGACGGTGGCCATGTTGCGCAGCTGGCCCGACGCGCCGGCCAGGACGGCCTCCGCCAACGCGGGGTAGCGGCGGCGCACTTCGGGGTCGGCCGCGAGGTCGCTGTTGGTGACGGTCGCGCCGATCCGCAGACCGCCGTCGTCCGTGGTCTCGATGCGGTCGAGGGGCAACTCGCGTACGTCGACGAGCAGTCCGGGCCGCTCCACGCCGCTCTTCATCAGGTCGACGAGGTTGGTGCCGCCGCCCAGGACGCGCGCGTCGGGGTCGGCGCCGAGCAGCGCGACCGCGCCGGGGACGTCGAGCGCCCGCTGATAGCCGAATTCCCTCATGCCACGGCCTCCGTACCCTGGGTCTCGGCCGCCGCCCGCGCGACCGCCTGGACGATCGACACGTACGCGCCGCAGCGGCACAGGTTGCCGCTCATGCGCTCTCTTATCTCGTCGGCGCTCAGCTCGGGGACGCCCGCTTCGGGCCGTACGTCCGTGGTCGCGGCGCTGGGCCAGCCCGCCGCGTGTTCCTCGATGACCGCGATGGCCGAACAGACCTGCCCCGGCGTGCAGTAGCCGCACTGGTAGCCGTCGAGGTCGAGGAACGCCTGTTGCACCGGGTGCAGTTGGTCTCCTTGCGCCACGCCTTCGATGGTGGTGATCTCGCGCCCCTCGGAGGCGACGGCGAGTTGGAGGCAGGAGACGGCACGGCGCCCGTCGATCAGCACCGTGCAGGCGCCGCACTGCCCTTGGTCGCAGCCCTTCTTGGTGCCGGTCAGATCGAGGCGCTCGCGCAGGGCGTCGAGCAGGGTGGTGCGGTGGTCGACGGGCAGCGAGTGCTTTTCGCCGTTGATGTTCAGCGTGATGGCGCTGGACGTCGATAGGGCCACGATCAGCCTTCTTTCGCTTCTGTCAGCTTGCGTCAGCTTGTGTCACGTAAAAGCGGGAGCGTCGCGCGAGGCGGTCCCGACTGAGGCTCAGGGAGGTGGTGGCGCTGTGCGTGAGGGGGGTCTGCCGGTATGGTGACCCTAAGCGGACAGTTGTCCGTTAGCTTCAAAACTTAACGGACAGCTGTCCGCTTAGCAAGAGCGGCCCGGGCCGCGATTCTCGGGAGGAGGACGAGTGCACCCGAAGAAGGACCCACAGCTGCGCTCGGACGCGCAACGGAATCGCGAGCGCATCCTGGAAGTGGCGCTGGCCGAGCTGACGCAGTCGGCGGATGCCCCGCTCAGCGCGATCGCCAAGAAGGCGTGCGTCGGGCAAGGGACGTTCTACCGCAACTTCCCCAACCGCGAGGCCCTCGTCCTTGAGGTCTATCGCTACGAGGTCCAGCAGGTCGCCGACACCGCATGCCAGCTCCTCGAAACCCGCGCGCCCGACCAGGCCCTGCGGGAGTGGATGGACCGCCTGGCGCAGTACGCCATGGCCAAGGCGGGTCTCGCCGACGCGATGCGCAAGGCCACCAGCACGCTCGGCACGCTGGCCGGAGTGGGCCACGGCCCGGTGACCTCGGCCGTCACGCTCCTCCTGAAGGCGAACGAGGAGGCGGGCACCATCCGCCCCGGCGTGACGCCCGACGACTTCCTGCTCGCCATCGCGGGCCTCTGGCAGATCGACCCGCACGGCGACTGGCAGTCGCGCGCCGGACGGCTCCTCGACCTGGTCATGGACGGTCTGCGCGCAGGAGCGCCGCGGTGACGCCCGCCGCGGCGACCAGGATGACGAAGGCGACCGTCAGCGCTGTGGTGTAGCCGTGCACGGAGGCAGCCGTGCGGGTGGCATCCGCGGTGGACGCCAGGTAGGACGCGCCCGCGCCGGCCGCGACCGTGTTGAGCAGGGCGGTGCCGAGCGCGGCGCCCAATTGCTGGGAGGCGTTGTAGGCCGCCGCCGCGGCTCCGATGTCGTGCGGAGGCAGGCCCGCCGTGGCCAGGCTCGCGGTGGGCGGCAGGACGCAGCCGAGGCCGAGGCCGGTCAGGACCAGCGCGGGCACCAGGTAGAGGCCGAAGACATCCGTGCTCTGCGATGTCAGGCGGGTCAGCAGGAACACCCCCGCCGCCGCGGCCAGCAGCCCCGGCACGATCAGTGCGGCGGGCCTGACACGAGCGTGCAGCCTCCCGGCGATGAGCGTCGCACCGACCAGGGCGGCCATGGCGTTGATGATCAGCGTCAGGCCTGCCTCGACGGGTGAGTAGCCGAGGACCGTCTGCGTGTAGTAGCTCATGAACAGGTAGAAGCCGAACATCGCGACGAACAACAGGGTGATGGAGACGAACGCTCCGGCGCGGGCGCGATGGACGAGCACGCGCATCGGAAGCAGTGGCCGCGACGCCCGGAACTCGACGGCGGCGAACGCGGCGAGCAGCAGGACACCGCCCGCGAACAGGACGAGGACCTTCGGTGCATTCCAGCCGAGAGGCTCGGCCTCGTTGAAGGCGTACACGATCGCGGCGAAGCCCGCGGCGCTGAGCAAGGCGCCCGCGACGTCGAGCCGCCCCTCGCCCCGTGCCGGCCGGTCCCGCGGCACGAACGCCGCGCCGAGCACGGCGAGCAGAGCCACGGGCACGTTGACGTAGAGGCACCAACGCCAGCCGGCGTACTCGGTCAGCAGTCCCCCGGCGACCAGCCCGACCGCCGATCCGGCGGCGCCCACCGCGGCGAACACCCCGAAGGCCCGGCCGCGTTCCCCCGGCTCGCTGAAGGTGATCGTCAGCAGGGAGAGGCCCGCAGGTGCGAGGGCCGCGGCGAACACCCCTTGCAGGGCGCGCGCCCCGAAGAGCATCTCGGGATTCACGGCCGCCCCGCCGAGCGCGGAGGCGGCGGCGAAGCCGACAAGCCCGATGAGGAACGTACGCCGGTGGCCCAGCGCGCTGCTGACCCTGCCGCCGATGAGCAAGAGTCCGCCGAAGGCGAGTGCGTACGCGGTGATCGCCCACTGCCGGCTCGCGTCGGACATGCCGAGAGCGCTCTGCGCGGACGGGAGCGCGATGTTCACGATGGTTCCGTCGAGGACCACGAGGAGCTGGGCCGCGCTCACCGCGAGGAGCGTCCACCACCGTCGTCGGGCGGGGGTGAGGCGTCGGCTTGTTCTCTGGGGCTCAGGGGTGTCCGCGTTCGGCTTCGCCCCGGTCAGTTCGTCATCCGCTGGATTCATGACTTCAAGTGTTTCGTTGAACTCGCCCCGGAGACTTTGCCCTTCTTCCCGTCGGCGGCCCGCGCGTATCACGCTGTGAACCCTCAAGCCCCGGTTGAACCCCGTCGTGACAGAATCTCCGCCTGAACAGCGGCGATGAGGGTGTGAGCGCAGTGAGACGGCGGACCAGGACCGGCACATGGGACCGCTTCGTGGCCTCGGACCCGGGGCTTCTGCGGCTGATGGCGGGGCTGCGGACGGTCGGTGCGATCGCGCTCACGCTCGTCGTCCTCGCGCTGCTCGGCACCGACGTCACCCATATGGTCGCGGGCGCCATGACCGCGATGGTCTCGACCTTCGCCATCAAGGAGAAGGAGGTGCGCGGCCAGGCGATCACGCTCGCGCTCGGTCTGCCCGTCGCGATCGCGGCGATCTCTCTGGGTGCCCTGCTGCACGACCAGGTCATCGCGGGTGACATCTTCTTCGTCGCGCTGATCTTCGGCGCCGTCTACAGCCGCCGGTTCGGCGATCGGGGCACCGCCCTCGGCCTGATCGGCTTTCAGGTCTACTTCGTCTCCCTCTTCGTGGGCGCCACGGCGTCCGCCCTGCCCGGCCTGTGCCTGGCCCTGGCGGTCGCCTTCGTGTGCAGCGCTGTCGTACGGTTCGCCGTCGTGCCGGAGACGCCGGGGCGTGACCTGGGGCGGCTGCGTGTCGCCTTCAGGGCACGGTTCGCGCAGCTGGTGGCCACGCAGATCGAGCTTCTCGACGCCCCGCCCGAGCAGTTGGAGAAGGTCCTCACCGAACTGCGGCGCGGCACCTCCCGGCTGCACGAGACGGCCCTGATGATCCAGGGCCGGCTGGAGGAGGGCACCCCCGACGCGGCGACGGCGACGCTGGTCCAGCGCCGCGTGGCGGACGCCGAGATCGCCGCCGAACGCCTCGGCGTGCTCCTCCTGAACGCGCGCAGCGCCGAACGCGCGGACACCCTCACCCTGCACCTTCCGTACGCGCCCGTACCGGCGACGGGGACGCGCATCCGTGCCGAGGACGACGCGACCGTCACCCTGCGCCGGGACCTGAACGCGCTGCACCTGCTGGTCGGCCGCCCGGTGGCGGACGACCGGGGCACGGGCCTCGCCCACGTACGCAACCGGCTGCTCGGCTACCGCGACGAGGACAATCTGCCGCGGGCCTCCATGGCCGTCCAGGACGTCTTCCGCGGCATCGGTGAGGCGGCCCGCGCCGTCCTCGGCCTGCGGATCGCCCTTGACGGTCCTCAGGACGAGTCCGACGACTCACCGGCGACGACCCGCTCCCGCGAGGAGTTCGACGCCGAGGACATCGCGATCGCCGGTGCCGAGGAGGGCGCCGAACCCGAGGAGGACGACCGCACCGGCCTGCGTCGCCCCACCACCAGGGCCGCGTTCCAGGTCTCGGTGGGCTCGACCCTGGCCATCATCGGCGGCGAGTTCCTCTCCACCCAGCGCTGGTACTGGGCGGTGCTCACCTGCTGGGTGGTCTTCCTCAACACCGCGTCCACGGGCGAGATCCTGGTCAAGGGCTACCGACGGCTCCTGGGCACGGTCCTCGGGGTCGTCGCCGGTGTGGCGCTCGCGGGTCTGGTCGGCAATCACACCTGGGTCGCGTTCGCGCTGGTCCTGCTCTTCATCTTCGCGATGTTCTTCACCGCTCCCCTGTCGTACGCGCTCATGTCCTTCTTCGTCACGGCGATGCTGGGTCTGCTCTACACCCTCCTGAACACCTACAGCCTCGCGGTGCTCTGGCTGCGCATCGAGGAGACGGCGCTCGGAGCCGCCTGCGGCATCATCGCGGCGGTCCTCGTGCTGCCGGTGCACACCGACCGCCGCACCGACGATCTCCTGAACACGGTCCTGTCCCGCCTCGCCGACGTCATCTCCGCGTCGGTCGAGCAGCTCAGTGGCGGCCCGGCGGCCGATCTCCTGGACAAGGCGCGGGACCTGGACACCGCGCTGGACGATCTGCGCGCCTCCATCCAGCCGTTGACCCATCCGATCACCCCGCTGCGCGGCCGCCGCAGGACCGCCCGCTACCTGGTGGCGCTCCTGGAAACCTGCGCCTACCACGCCCGTTCCCTGGCGGCGACGGCCGAGCTCGTGCCGTACAGCAAGAACGTCGCGGCCGATCCGCGCCTCGAACGCGCCGGTCTGCGCATCGCCCACAACATCGAGGTCATCGCCGCGTACGTGGCGGACGACAAGGCCACCGGCGAGGTCGAGTCGGGCGCCAGCATCGCCTCGATGCTGGAGGCCGAGGGCTCAGGCGCCCCCCGCTCGGGCACCGTGACCTACCGTGTGCTGCGCCATCTGCAACGCCTCGACGAAGGCGTGGTGGGCCTTGCCCGGCCGCTGGAGGTGCCGGTCGCGGGGCGGTCGGGAAAGACTTCACGGGTCTGAACCCGACCCCTCGACTACGCGACCACCGGCGCGGCCGTCAGAGCTTCGCGCGCTGTGAGCCTGGGCTGACGGCATCCGGCGTGGGCAAGCTCTCCAGGAGGAACACTGCCGCCTCCCGCAGGGGCGCGGGGGCATCGGGGCTGCTCAGCAGATGGGTCGCCGTCCTTCCCAGTGTCTGGATCGTCCGTACGGACCCGATGCGGGCGGCGCGGGGAGCGACTTCGGCGATGAGGTCCTCCGCCTCCCGCCGGGCTCCCGCTCGTGCCAGGGCAGACAGGAGCTGCGCGGTAAAGAGGTTCCGGTAGGAGGGGCCGGGTGCGGTGGCCGCCTCGTGCAGGAGGGGGATGGCCTGGTCCCATCGGCGCAGCCGGGCCAGGACCCAGCCGTGGTGGCCGAGCAGTTCGGTCCGGTCGATCCACCAGGCCCAGGGCGGATCGTGGCGCGAGATGCCGTCAAGGAACCGGCTCCGGGCGCGGGCCACCAGGTCGAGGGAGTCACCGTGGCCGCCGAGCATGGCGATCGCGTGCGCCCGGCGGATCAGGACCAGGCTGCTGACCCTGGCGGGGAGCGCTCGCGTGCCAGGCACACGGACCGCGCTCCGCAGGGCGGTGCGCGGCGCTCCCGTATGGGCCTGGAGCATGCTGTCGTTCAGCAGGACGAAGCGCGCCGTCCAGCGGTCACCGCAGAGCTCTGCCAGGGCCAGTGCCCGTGCGTTCATCCGGTGGGCCTCGCGGTAGAACCCCGCGTCGAAGAGGATCCACCCGATGACTTCACACAGCTCGGCGAGGGCCGCGAGCACGTCGCTGTGCCGCGTACGAAGGCTGCCGGGATCGGCGCGCAGCTCCGGGATGCGCCGCATGGCGTCGCGCGCCACGGGCATCGCGGAGGTCGCGCCGGAGACGGCGTCCAGGGCCACGAGGCGCTCGATGGTGCGCAGGACCATCGGGATCACCGGATCACCTTGCCCTGATCCGGCAACCGCCGACGCGGACACCGGTCAGCGGTACAGCTCGGCGGAGTGCGAACGGCCCACATCGCGGACCACTTCAAGCCCGAGTACGCGATCGAGGTGGGCGAACGTCTCGAACTTGGCGCCCGCCGGAACGTCGGCGACCGTCTCCAAACCGCCGAGGAGCCTCACCACGGCCGCGGTGTCGAGACCGTTCTCCAGGGCAGCGTGGGCCCTTTCGACCAACTCGGCGGGCATCGCTTTGGACGGCTCGTCCGCCCACGCGGCCACCGACCTGCGCCAGTTGGCCAGCTGCTCAGCGGCGGCGTCGACGCTCCGCGCCGATACGTCGACGGGCTCGTGGTGCGGGCGGCCCAGCAAGAGCAGCCGCAGGGCGAGCGCGTCCCGGCCCTCTTCCTGGCCCGCGTCCGCCCCTGGATCCGCGTCTGGCGTGGTGGCGGCCTCGCCGACGTGGAGCGACAGCCCCGCGGCTCCTTCGTACGTACGGCTGGTGAGGTGCACGGTCGGTGAGCCGCCGAGGGCTTCGGTGATCTCTTCGACGGTGCCGTGGGCGTCGGCCGGACGGATACCGGCGGCGTCGGCCGCCGCGACCGGCGGGCAGGTCCAGCCGATCAGGACGGTCCGGCCGCGCAGTTCGGCCACGCGGGCCAGCACGTCCGCGACGAGCAGCACGCGCAGACCGGTCAGGTCGTCCGGATCGTCGGCCGACTGCGCGTGGGCGCACACGCGCAGCGGTCCGAACCCGGCCAGATCATCAACGATGCTCAGCACACCTCAGAGACTAGGCGCACCGCTCTTCGAAAGGCACCCGACGGGAGAGCCCGCCCCACACCGCGGCCGGCTCCGGCACCGCGTGCAGCAGCGCGAACCCCGCGAAAACCGCGACCTCAGCCCCGACAGCTCCGCGCACCGGACACCCCGCTAACCCACCCCATGATGCGCGAGCACCACGTGCGGATCCGGCACCCCGGGCACCACCGCCGGGTCAGCATGCACCAGCGCCGCCGTCAGCCTCGGCACCGCGTGCAGCAAGGCGTGCTCCGCGCCGACCGCGACCTCGTGCGCCTCCCGCACCGTCAGCTCCCCGTCCACCACGACCGCCACCTCCGCGCGCAGCCTGTGACCGATCCAGCGAAGGCGCAGCTCACCCACGCCGCGTACGCCGGGGACCGTCAGGAGCGCCTCCTCCGCCGCGTCGACCAGGGCCGGGTCCACGGCGTCCATCACCCGGCGGAACACCTCGCGCGCCGCGTCCCGCAGGACGAGCAGGATGGCCGCGGTGATCAGCAGGCCCACGATCGGGTCGGCGAGCCGCCAGCCCAGTGCGGCGCCGCCCGCGCTCAACAGGACAGCGAGTGAGGTGAATCCGTCCGTCCGGGCATGCAGGCCGTCGGCGACCAGGGCGGCCGAGCCGATCTCGCGGCCGACGCGGATGCGGTAGCGCGCGACCCATTCGTTGCCGATGAAGCCGATGACGGCAGCGGCGGCCACCACCCAGAGGTGCTCGAGCGTACGGGGGTTGAGCAGCCGGTCGACCGCCGCCCAGGCCGCGAAAGCGGCCGACGCCGCGATGGTCAGGAGGATGACGATGCCCGCGAGGTCCTCCGCGCGGCCGTAGCCGTAGGTGAAGCGACGGGTGGCGGCCCGGCGGCCCAGGACGAAGGCGATGCCGAGGGGGATCGCGGTCAGCGCGTCCGCCGCGTTGTGCACGGTGTCGCCAAGCAGCGCGACGGAACCGGTGAGCACCACGATCCCCGCTTGGGCCACGGCCGTCACGCCCAGGACGGCCAGCGAGATCCACAGCGCGCGCATACCGCGCGCGGACGATTCCAGCGCCGGGTCGACCTTGTCGGCGGACTCGTGCGAGTGCGGCTTCACCACGTGTCCGAGCTTGTGACGCCACCGGGCCGACCGGTCCGCGGCACCGCCGTGGCCGTGGTGGTGCTCGTGGGAAGGGTGCGGGTGCCCGTCCTGCGCGCTTCCGTGCCCGTCCTGGGACCTCACGAGCCCGTCCTCCGCACTCGCATGTCCGTGCTGCTCACTCACGTGTACGACCTTCCGACGCGGGACGGAGAGTGGACACCGCGAGGCGCCCGCATCCATTATGTGCGTATGAGCGCACGCATGCACCTCTCACCTGCGCACGATGCGCACCCGCAAGAGCCGGGCGCCGAGCACTACACCCACGCGGCCGAGGTACTCGGCCTCCTGGCCGACCGCACGCGCCTTGCCCTGCTGCACACCCTCGCCAAGGGCGAGGCGGACGTCATGACGCTGACCGCCGCGTGCGGCGCCGCTCGCCCGGCGGTCAGCCAACACCTGGCCAAACTGCGCCTCGCCGGACTCGTGTCCGTACGCAAGGAAGGGCGACGCATGGTCTATGGCCCGCCCGACGGGCACCTGCGCCGCGTGGTCGACGAGGTCCTGAACCTCGCCGACCACCACCTCAGCGGCGCGGTCACCCACGACTGAGCGGACCTCAGGCGTAGTCGCGCCTGCCGCGCCGGTAGGCGATCTCCCCCAGCACGATGTCCACGGCAAGGAAGGCCGCCAGCGGGATGCCGAGCAGCGGCACGAAGTAGCCGAGCACGGCGATCGCCGCCATCAACGGGACCACGACATACGCCGGAACGTGTTGCCACGCCCCGCGCGGCAGCGGACGCCCGAAGGAACTGCCGCGCCCGCGCTGCCACCACATGCAGTACCCCCACATGATCATCAGGATCAGGCAGAGGGCGAGAGCGACGAGGGCTATCTGGTTGGCGAGCCCGAAGAGGGTCCCGGTGTGCGCGTCGATGCCCCAGCGGGTCAGCTTGGCGAGCACGGGATAGTCGGAGAAGCGCAGCACCTCGGTCACCTCACCGGTGGCCGGGTCGACCGCCACGGAGTCCTGTTTCTCGGGCCAGCTGCGCTGGATCTGCCGGACGACGTACGCGGACGACGGGTCGGCGGGCGGCACGACCTCCACCGGATGGGAGAGCCCCTCGGCACGGGCGGCCTTCAGAACGGCGTCGAGCCACACTCCGTCGGCGGCGCCCCCCGAGCCCGATCCGCCGTGCCCGGCATGCTCACCTCCACCCCCGGCGGTCGCCGTCAGCGCCGGTGTCGTCTGCCCGATGGCCTCCCGCAGGTCGCCGACGCTCTGCCCGGCGTACGCCGACCAGGTCAGACCCGTCGCCGAGAGGAAGATCAGCCCACCGGCGGCCCACACGCCCACCGAGCCGTGCAACGAGAGTGTGCGCCGACGGCCGGTGCTCCCGCGCAGCTTGCGCTGGGAGCGCCTGCGCGCGAACCACAGCACCAGGCCGCCGCCCGCGATGACCCACAGCCAGCTGGCGGCGAGTTCGCTGTAGAGCCGGCCCGTCTCGCCCAGGTGCAGGTCGCGGTGGAGCTCATCGATCCAGGTGCGCAGCGGCAGCGCGCCGGTTGAGCCGTACTGCTCCAGGGCGCCCCGCACTTCGCCGTTGTACGGGTTCACGAACACGGCGAGGGTCTTGTCGGCGTCCACTCCCGGTGCTCCCGACAGCAGCACGCGGGTCGTCGCGCCGTCCTCGGGTGAGGGCCGCACCGCGCTGAGAGTGCCCTCGGGGTGCGCCTCGCGGGCCGCGGCCACCTGTTCCGAGATCGGCAGCTCGGTCTTGTTCTCACCGACGGGGACGCTCAGTTCGTGGGAGTACACGATCTTCTCGGCCTGATACGAGCAGGCGTACAGGAGTCCCGTGGTGGCGGCGACGAGCAGGAAGGGCGCGATGAACACCCCGGCGTAGAAGTGCAGTCGCAGCACGAGCGGACGCAGCGACGCCCATCCGGACCGTCCTGCGGAGGGCGGTGCCCCCTGGGTCTCCTGCCCGTCGTCCGGGGCGAGGAGTGTGGGTTCGGCGGACATGAGGTGCTCTCCTGGCTGAAAGGTGGCGCGGTTCGGCCGTATCGGGCCGGTGCAGGAGTCGGCCGACGGGGCCAAAGAGTTCCCGGCGACGCACAGGAAGTATGTGATGCGCGCCACACGAGCGAGGATCGGGCCGCCACGGGATCCGTCGGTACGCCGTACGCCGTGCGCCGCGATGGGCGTACGCCGTGCCCTTCACCTGCGTCCCGGGCAGGACTGGCGTCGAGAGACCGGATGCCCTCTGGGCCGGAACCCCCGGGCCTGGGCCCCTCAAGACCGCAGGGGAGACGCGATGCTCCAGACACGCGAGTTGTTCGACAGCCTTGCCTCTCGCGCCGGCCACCTCGACAACCAGACCCTCGCCACCGCCGTCGACGCCCTCTCCGCGTGCGAACTGGCCGTGACCGCCTGCGCGGTCGGCATGCTCGCCCAGAAGGAGGCCGACGAACTACGGTCCGCGATCAACCGCGATCTGAACTGCGCCGACGTGGCCTCCGCCACGCGACTGGTCCTGACGCGGGGCACGGACGCCGGTCCCGCGCTCCTGGCTGCCCAGTTGGAGGAATGTGCGGTCGCCTGCGAGCAGAGTCACGAGCTGTGCGTCCAGCACGCGCCGCAGCACGCGCACTGTCGCCTCTGCTCCGAGGCGACCGACAGCGCGGCGTCCGCGTGCCACACGGTCCTGCGCGGCCTGCGGGCCTGGCGCGCCCCGGAGGCCGGGCCTGTGCGTGGCGTCGGGACCACTGCCGCGGTTCGCTCCGCGGTCCTCGATCCGGCAAACTGCCCGGATGGACTACGAGTTCTGGAACGACATCCACTCCCGCGGCGGCATCCCCGCGGTCAAGGGCGCCCTGGAGGAACTGGCCGAGCGCGGTTCAGCCGAGGACGTGGACGCCGCGATGGAGCTGGCCTGCCAGGTCATCGCCGACGACACCGCCCGCCTCCAGGCCCGCGCGGACCAGGCCGAGGCAAGGCTGCGGATGCTGACCGACGAGGCGCGTGAGGTGGAGCGGCAGGTCGACGCGCACGCCGCCGCCGAGGGGCCCGCCGAACCATCGGGGCGCACGGAACGCGAGTGACCGCCGGGAGCCGGGCGGCTGAGCCGCTCGGCACTTGTCGCCATGTCGCCAGGCCCCAGGCGTTCGGTGCCGGCTACCGACGCTCGGGGTTCGGCGCTTGGCGCTTGGCGCCCGACGCTTGGCGTTTGGCGTTTGGCGCCCGACGCTTGGCGGGTTTCCAGGCTCCGACGCGAGCCTGACCGATGCTAGCGTCCCTAGGTCCGGCGCGTACTTCGTACGCGCCTTTCACCGTCTTCTTGAGCGCAGTTCCTTGCTTGAGCGCAATTCCTTGACCGGCCCCGTCGCTGAAAGGGATGCACCATGACCGTGGAAGACCTCGGCGCAAGCGGTTCGACGGCCCCCACCCCCGAGGAAGTCGGGGCGATGTACGACCAGTTCGGCGACATGCTCGCCATGACGCTCGGGTCGACCGCCCTCCACATCGGCATGTACGCGCCGCACGGGCAACACCCGCCCGTCTCCACCTTGGTCGCGATGGCCGACCTCGCCCAGGACCGGCAGACGGAGTTCCTCGTCGACACCATCGGCCTGGCGCCCCACGAGCACCTTCTCGACATCGGCTGCGGCACCGGAGGCCCGGCCGTCCACCTGGCCGAGCGCACCGGCGCCCGCGTCACCGGGATCAATGTCAGCAAGAGCCAGCTCGCCCGCTGCCAGGACCGCCTCACCGCTCGGGGAGTTGCGCAAGGCCTCGCGGACCGGGTGGACTTCGTCTATGGCAACGCCATGCAACTGGACTACGCGGACGGGGCCTTCGACGCCGCCTGGTCCATCGACTGCGTTCCCCATCTCTCCGACCGGCCCGCAGGGCTGCGGGAAGCCCTGCGGGTGCTGCGGCCGGGCGGGCGATTCCTGTTCACGGAGTTCGCCCTGCGCGGCAGCCCCACCGCGCAGGAGGTGGCGGCCTTCACCCGCATGTGGTCCTGTCCCCCGCTCACGCCCTTCGCCACACTCGTCGGCGAGCTCCAACAGACCGGCTTCCGCGTGGAGTCCGTGCGGGACATGACCGCGAACTCGGTGCTGTGCGGCGAGCTCATGTGCGTGCTCTACGAGGACCGGCGCGGCGAGATCGAGGAGCGGTTCGGCAAGGAGGCCCTGGCCCACACCGATCCGCTCATGGCCCCCTACCGCTCCTTCTGCCGAAACCACATGGAGTACTACCTGCTCGTCGTGCGCGCCCCAGAGGCCTGAGGCGCGCCGTCACCTACGCCCCGGCGGCCCGCAGCGGGCCGGCGGGTCTGCGGAACTCCGCGTCAGCGCACGGTCACCGTGACGACCGGCGAGATGATGGCGACATTGCGATCGCCCGGCGAGCGCGTAACGCAATCCGCCAGCATCGGCCACAGTGCCGCAACTGCCCGCGCGCCCGGGAGCGTTGTTCGGCGGGCGCGCGGTTCGGTCACCGGCGGGTCAGGTAGGCGTGGGTCGCCGCCGTGGAACTCACCAGGCCGGTCACCCGATAGCCGTCGATGCCGTCGGCCACGTTGTCCAGCAGCCGCTCGCCCCTGCCGACGAGAAGGGGGACGACGACGAGGTGCAGTTCGTCGATCAGCCGCGCGCGCAGATACTGCTGCACGGTGGCCGAACCTCCTCCGATGCGTACGTCCCGGCCCGCCGCCGCCTCGAAGGCGCGTGCCAGGACCGTCTCGATGGGTTCATCGGTGAAATGGAAGGTGGTCCCGCCCTCCATCGTGAGCGAGGGCCGCAGGTGGTGGGTGTGCACGAACACGTCGTGGTGGTAGGGCGGATTCTCTCCCCACCAGCCCTTCCACGACTCGTCCTGCCACGGCCCGCGCTGCGGTCCGAACATGTTGCGGCCCATGATGGTGGCGCCGATGTTCTCCTCGCCGCGCTCGAGGCAGTCGACGTCGATCCCCGTCTTGCCGTCGGCGCGGTCGCGCATCGCGGCGACCATCCAGTCGTGCAGCCCCTCGATGTTGTCCCCGAAGGGTTCGTCCAGGCGTTGGTGAGGCCCGGCGGCGAAGCCGTCCAGCGAAACGGTGATGTTGTGTACGCGCACCTTCGGCATGACGTCCTCTTCCTCGAAGTTGCTGCTCTCATCATGACGTCGAACGAACGGCCTCGGGATCGACACATGCCTGGAAGAGCGAATCAGATCCCCGGCTGAACGCTCTTGCACAGCCTCGCACGGCGGTGTCCGGTCACCGCGCCCGTGCGGTCCGGCCGCGGACGAGGGCGATGAGCGAGGGGCCGCCGCGCAGGCACCAGAGCGCGATGACGGGATCGCAGATGGCGCAGCCCAGCGACGAGTCATGGGCGAAGGGGACGATCGGATTGCCCTTGAGGTGGTGAACCACGTCCCATCCGGTGTGGAGCAGCCAGCCGATGCCGATGAAGGTCCAGGACTCCAGGCCACGGTAGGCGCAGTAGGTGACGGCGGCCGCGAAGACGAACTCCCAGCCCCCGAGGCCGCCGCCGCTGAGGTAGGCCGCTCCCGCACCGGCCACCATGATCGCGTTGAAGCGGCGCCGGTTCGGTTCGCGGATCAGAGACATCACGAGGGCGTAGAGGACGCCGATCAGGATCGGTGCGACATACGGCATGACCTGCATGGGGTTCCTTCGGGTGGCAGTGCGCGTCCGGTCGTCGCCGGGCTCGCGTGATCACCGCCGAAGCTATCCGGGTTCGTTGTCGCCTCCCAGTGGCATTAATGACGGGCTTCAACGGGATAGCGCCATCCGCGGTGACGCTCGTTCCCGTGGCCCTTCATCGGCGTCCGGTCTCGCCGTGGAGCGTCTTCCCGGCGGCCAGGACGGACTCGATCCCGTGACGCCTTTCTCCCAGCACACGCTGGCAGTTGGCGGCCCCCGCGGCCGGTCCGAAGACGTCTGGAGCCCGCCGTGCCGACACCGCCGCCGCGGTGTCGGCGGCCACCAGATCGGCGTTGATCGCCATGGCCGCCGTCGTTCCACCGGCTGCGGACACCATGACTCCGGCCACCAGGTCGGTGACGTTACCCGCGGCCCACACCCCCGCGACGCCCGTGAACCCGGTCGCGTCCGACTCCACGTGACTCCCCACGCCCCTCGGGTGGTCGACGCTCGTCAGGCCGAGTTCCGCGAGCACCGAGCCGCGCGCCTGGAACCGCGGCGCCACGGCGAGAGCCCGTACCGGAACACTCCTGCCCGAGGCCAGACGTACGCCGGAGAGCCGGTCGTCCTCGGCATCGAGGCCGGTCACCTCACCGTCGACCACCGCGATGCCACGGGCGGCAAGCTCCTCCCACTGTTCCTCCGTCAACTCCGGCGCGGTGTGCAGGAACAGAGTCACCTCCGCGGACCACTGGCGGAACAGCAGTGCCTGATGCGTCGCCATCGGACCGGTCGCCAGGACGCCGATCGGCTCGTCGCGCACCTCCCAGCCATGGCAGTAGGGACAGTGCAGGACGTCACGGCCCCACCGCTCGCGTACGCCGGGCACATCGGGCAGCTCATCGACGAGCCCCGTCGTCACCAGCAGGCGCCGCGCGCCCTGGCTGCGCCCACCGGCGGTCTCCACGACGAAGCGCTCGCCCGCTCGCCGCACACCCGTCACCAGGTCCGACACGATCCGGCCGCCGTACCCCTCGATCTCCTCCCGGCCGATCCGCAGAAGCTCTCGCGGTGCCAGGCCCTCGCGGGAAAGGAATCCGTGTATCCCGTCGGCGGGAGCGTTGCGCGGCTCACCGGAGTCCACCACCAGCACGGACCGCCTGGCCCGGGCCAGGGTCAGCGCCGCCGAGAGACCGGCCGCGCCGCCTCCGATCACCAGTACGTCGACGTCCGCCGCAGCAATGTCTCGCTCATTCGTCTCAGTCATGCCGACACCGTGCGCCCGGCCGCATGGAGTCAGCAAGCTTCCTTGCTGTTTCAGCAAAGCCACCGCTCGCTGGCCACTCTCACGCCCGAATGAGGGCAGGGACGCCGTTCGGGAGGGAGACGGCGAGCCGGAGAGGCGAGTGTGAAAGAGGGTGGCGGGCGATGCGGATGTGGCAGCAACATGTTCTCGAGGCGCTACCCGAACGTGAGGATCCAGACCTGTGATCTCCTTCGCCCCCGAGACCGGCGTCTGGCTGCTCTGTACGCCGCGCACGTCGTACGCCCTGCGCATCGACGAGACGGGAGCGCCCTGCCATCTCGCGTGGGGGCCACGGCTGACCCTGGCGGAGGCACAGGAACTCGCCGCTCCCCCGGCCCCGCCCGCCAGCAGTTTCGAGGGCCGGCCACCGGTCGGCGAGGAACTGCCCGTCGACGGCGGGGCGCGGTACGGGACCCCCTCGTTGCAGGTGCGCTACGCCGACGGCACGCGCGGCTTCGAATGGGAGGCGTCAAGCCACCGCGTGCATGAGCCCGCTCCGGGATCGACGGAACTGGCCCTGGGGTTCCGCGACCGCCACCACCCGTTGGAGATCGCGCTCCACTACCGCGTCCACGACGACAGCGACGTCATCGAACGCTGGTGCGTGCTGCGCAACACCGGTGAGCAGCCCGTACAACTCCTGCGCGCCGACTCCGCCGCATGGACCCTGCCGGCCAGGGACGACTACCGGCTCAGCCACGTCACAGGGCAGTGGTCCGCCGAGACGCAACTGCGCCGGGACCGCGTGCCGTTCGGCGAGACGGTGCTGACCAGCCGCAGGGGCATCACCAGCCATCACGCGAACCCCTGGGTGATGCTCGACGCGGGCGAAGCGACCGAGGACCACGGTCAGGTCTGGAGCGCGGCCCTGGCCTGGAGCGGCAGCTGGCGCGTCACCGTACAGCGCGCCCCCGACGGCAGGGCGGGCTTCACCGGCGGCGCCGGCCACGAGGGCATGACCCAACCCCTGGCCCCCGGCGAGGAGTTCACCTCCCCCCTACACGCCGGCCTGTACACGGACGGCGGCTTCGGCGCGACGAGCCGTGCCTGGCACGCCTACATCCTCGCCCATGTGCTTCCCCACCCCGACGAGCTACGACCGGTGCTCTACAACTCCTGGGAGGCCACCGGCTTCGACGTCGGCGAGGAAGGGCAACTGGCCCTGGCGACCCGGGCGGCGGCGCTCGGCGCGGAGCTCTACGTCATGGACGACGGCTGGTTCGGCGCGCGCCGCGGCGAGACCGCCGGGCTCGGCGACTGGACGCCCTCACCGGACCGCTTCCCACGCGGGCTCACGCCCCTGGTGAGCGAGGTGCACCGGCTCGGGATGCGCTTCGGGCTGTGGGTGGAGCCCGAGATGGTCAACCCGGACAGCGACCTCTACCGCCGGCACCCCGACTGGGTCCTGCACTTCCCGCACCGCACCCGCACCGAGCTGCGCAGCCAGCTCGTGCTCAACTTCGCCCGCCGCGACGTCGCGGACTGGGCTCACGGCTGGCTGACCCGGCTGGTGGGCGAGCACGGGATCGACTTCCTCAAGTGGGACATGAACCGCCCGTTCAGCGAGGCGGGCTGGCCCGACCTGCCGGACGGCTCGGAGCGCGTCTGGACCGCGTACGTCCACCACCTCTACGACGTCATCGACCGCCTCCGCGCCGACCATCCCGGCCTGCGGATCGAGACGTGCAGCGGCGGTGGCGGCCGGGTCGACCTGGGGATGCTGTCCCGCACCGACCAGGCCTGGACGTCGGACAACACCGACTCGGCGGACCGGGTCTTCATCCAGCACGGCTACGGTCAGATCTACCCGGCCCGGACGATGGCCGCCTGGGTGACCGACGTGCCCAACCAGCTCACCGCCCGGTCGGTGCCGCTGCGCTTCCGCTTTCATGTCGCCATGGCGGGGGTCCTCGGTCTCGGCGGCGACCTGACCCGCTGGACCGAGGACGAGCTGGCCGAAGGGGAACGCCTAGTCGCCCAGTACAAGCGCGTACGACACCTGGTGCAGCACGGGACGCTGCACCGACCGCGCGGCCCGGTCGACGACGGCCTGACCGCGGTGCAGTACACGGCGGCGGGCGCCGACGAAACCCTGCTCCTGATCTGGCGGCGTTCCCCACGCCACGGCACCACGCCCCGGCCCCTGCGCCTCACCGGCCTCGCACCCTCGGCCCACTACCGCGACACCCACACAGGCGCGGTGCATTCCGCGGCGGTACTGAGCAACTACGGACTGCTGCCCGAGCTGCCGCCGGGCGACTGGGCAAGTGCGGCGGTGCATTTGGTGCGGATTTCCTGATGTGACCTCAGCGCGCCTCGACGCCTCAGCGCGCCTCGACGCCTGAGAGGGCCTCTTCGCCGCCCGTGGCGCGCCGGACGCTCCCCCCCCTCCCCCCCCACCGACCGGTGAGCGTCGTCGCTCCGACGTCGGGCAATGGCTGAGAAATCGGATGAGCAATGAGTGAGCCACAGCTGAAAACCCCCTGGCTTCTCGCCCAGAATTTCCACCCGGGCGAGAAGCCGTACCCCTTCGCTCCCCAGCCGGGATCGCTCGCGTCGCATCATGAATTTTTGCCTAATCCCGCCTTACGGGAAATCGTCGCGCCCCGGAGGTGCGGTCAAACTCCCCTGAACAGAGGGCGCTTAGCGAAATGCGTCGGGAAACAGCACACGTTTCCCCAGCACACCGGATGACAACCAATCGCAATCCCCGGCGGTCACACGTGATTGCAAGGACCACGTATGCCCCACGGAGGTTTTGTCATGCCCTCTCACCTCATCCGCCGCCAAGTAATCCGTACCGCGTCGGCAGTGACGCTGGCTCTCGGTACGGGGCTGGCAGCGCCGTTCCTCCTGGCGTCTCCCGCCGGGGCAGCGACGCCCGAGGCGACCGCCGCCCTCAGCGCGAGCCATCACGAGATCGTCTACACCGCCGCCTCCGGTCAGACCAACAAGGTCACAGTGAAGGCGTCGATGTCCGAAGGTTCCGAAGAGATCACCTACGTGATCGACGACGCCGTAGCGGTCGATGCGGGGGAAGGCTGCTCATACCCTGACAGCGCGGACCGCACCAAGGTCTCCTGCACGGTCGCCACCCTGGAGACCCAGGACCCGTACGCCACCTTGAAGTTGGTCCTCGGCGACGGCGACGACTCCATCGCCTACGACAACGCCACCGACCAGACGTACTACTTCGCCTCGGCGGACCTGGGGCTCGGCAAGGACACCGCCACCCACACCGGCAGCGTCGACGGCAACTCCGTCATCGGAGGAGCGGGCGACGACAACCTGACCGTGGGTGAGGCCGGGGTGGTCCTCGGCGACGGCGGCAACGACACCATTCACGCCGCGGACGACAGCATCGCGCAGGGCGGCGACGACAACGACAGGATCTACGCGGACGGCGACGAGAGCGCCGTCGACGGCGGGGCAGGCAACGACGTGATCCAGGGCGGCGCGGAGAGGCAGAACCTGTCCGGCGGCGACGGCAACGACACGATCCGCGGCGGGGCCGGCGACGACTTCCTGTACGGCGGCAAGGGCAACGACACCCTGTACGGCGACAGCGGAAGCGACACGATCTACGGAAACAGCGGCGACGACAAGCTGTACGGCGGCGCCGGTCAGGACACCCTCTCCGGCGGCCCCGGCAGGAACGTCGTCCACCAGGACTGACACTTCGCACCCCGGGGCACTGTGCGATCAGCCGCGCAGTGCCCCGCTCCCTCACGGTCCAGCGGGCCTCAGCGGACCCGGTCGTAGACCAGGGCCAATGTGCCGTGCTCACCCGCGGTCTGGCTCACGAGCGTCCATTTCCCCGCGGGCAGGCCGTCGTCGAAGAGACGCGGCCCGCCCCCGAGGAAGAGCGGAAAGATGGTGAGCGCCAGCCGGTCGACCTTGTCGGCCGCCAGCAATGCCTTGATGACGCTCGCGCTGGAGAGCACCAGGATGTCGCCGCCTTCGGTCGACTTGAGGTCTGTGACCGCATCGGCGGTCGGCTTGTCGACGAGCGTCGTCCGCTCCCACGGCGCCTGGCCGAGGGTGGAGGAGAGGACCACCTTGTCGGTTTCGACGAGCCACTTCGCGAAGGCCTCGTCGCGCGGGTCGGCGCCCGCCATACCGATGACGGTGGGCCAGAAAGCGAGGAATCCCTCGGCGTTGACCCGCCCGAGCAGGGCTGTCGTGGCCGGCTCCCAGAGGGTGGCCAGATGGTCGCGGGCGACATCGGTGTGGGCGTACGGCATCACCCAGCCCATGTTCAGGGGGTCGTCCGGCGCGGCGTAGTGGCCGTCGAGGGAGAGGCTCATGTTCGTGACGACACGGCGGCCTGCCGTCTGCTCCGCCTGCTCGGTGTGCCCTGTCTGCTCTGTCACTTCGTGCTCCTTGAGTCGATGGCGGCGTCCGCTGTACAGGTGTCACGCGAGCCCGCGGCGAGGGCCGCCGCGAGTTTGTCGAGGCTCTGGCCGAAGCCGATCTCGATGCCTGCGATGAAGTCGGCGGAGTCGACCGTGCTGTCGGAGATCCGCCAGTGGACGTCGAGGTCCGTCCCGGTGCTGGTGGGGCTCAGGCCGAACTCGACGTGGGCGGTGAAGGCAAGGCCGCCGTCGGGAAGCAGGGGGGAGAGCCGGTAGGCGAGGTGCTCGCCGGGACGTGTCTCGACGACGGACCCCTCGGCGCGTCCGGCGACCAGGTCGGAGCCGTCGGCGTCCTCGGCGTCGCGGTACTCGTGGACGATCCGTCCGCCGGCCCGCGCCTCGAAGACGAGCTCGGAGACGCGGAGATCGTCGGGCGTCCACCAGCGGGCGAGCAGCGCGGCCTCGGTCAGGTGACGCCAGACCAGATCGGAGTCTCCCGCCAGTGACCGGCGGAAACTGAACGAGCGAACGTCGGCCCACCCCGGCTCCCGCGCGGCGAGCCTCTCGGCGTCGAGGCCGGCCCCGTACGCGTCGAAGGTCGCGCGCGGGCCACTGTCCTGGTCTGAAGCGTCTGCGAGCTGGGTGAGCGCAGCTGCCAGGTCGCGCAGGGCAGCCGACTTGAGTGCGTAGACGCGGCGCCGGCCCGTGCGCTGGGAGGTGACGACGCCGGCGCGCTCAAGGACCTGCAGGTGCTTGGTCGTCTGCGGCTGGCGCGCCGCGGCGAGCTGGGCGAGTACGCCCACCGAACGGGGCCGCTCGGCCAGCAAGCTGACGAGCCGCCACCGAGCCGGGTCGGCCAGTGCGGAGAGGAGTGCGTCCATGACGACTAGTATTCTTCATGACGAATATTCGCGTCAAGGAATATGAAGACATCCACGCCTTGAGGGCCGCCACTACGCCGTGGCGGTGATGCGCCCGACCGCCTGACGCGTCAGCTCGCGACCGTGCGATGTGCCGGTGTCATCCAGGGCTCGATGCAGCGTGAGCCCCTCGATGAGCGCGTCGAGCTGCCGGGCGGTGTCCGGGTCGAAGTGCCGTTCCAGCAGGTGACGACTGCGACGCATCCACGATCGGGTCAGCTCCCGGTACTCCGGGCGCCGAGCGGCGAGAGTGTAGAGCTCCTGAGTGAGGATCAGGTCTCGCCGAGTCCCTGCCGAGAGTGCGTGAATGAGGTCGGTGACGGCCTCACGGGCCTGCGCGGGAGTGTCGGCATGGTCCAAGTGCCGTTCGAAAACAGTCGCGATGTGGTCGGCGAAGAGCGTGAAGGCTTCGCGGAGCAGGTCGTCGATGCCGGTGAAGTGGTAAGTCATCGACCCGAGCGGAACGGCGGCACGCGCGGCGATCTTGCGGTGGGAGACACCGGCGACGCCTTCGTCGGCGATGTGGTCGAGGGTGGCGGCGAGAATGCGCTCGCGCCGCCGGGGATCCGCGTGCCCGGTGGCCATCGTGAGGGGTCCTAGAGGCTGCGGATCGGCCGGGCGGGGTTCCCGACGGCGACCACATCGGGGGGCACGTCCTTCGTGACCACGGCGCCCGCGCCGATGACGCTGTTGTCCCCGATCGTGACGCCGGGGCACACGATGACACCGCCGCCGAGCCAGACGTTGTCCCCGATCGTGATGGGCAACGCGGCCTCCAGCTTGTCGCGCCTCGACTGCGGCTCGACGGGGTGGGTGGGCGTGAGGAGTTGGACGTTGGGGCCGATCTGACAGTCCTCGCCGATGGTGATGCGGGCTACGTCCAGCGCGGTGAGGTGGTAGTTGACGAAGGTGCGGGCGCCGATGGAGATGTTGCTGCCGTAGTCGACGTACAGCGGCGGCCGCACCTCTACGCCCTCGCCCACCGAGGCGAGCAGCTCGGCCAGGACCGACTGCGCTTCGCCGGAGTCCTCGAGAAAGAGCGACTGATAGCGGACGGCGAGCCGCATGGCGCGCTGTTGTCCGCGAGCGATGTCCGGGTCGTCGGCGATGTAGAGGTCGCCCGCGAGCATGCGTTCCAGGTTGGTGCGCGGGTCGTCAGCGAAGTAGTCCGTCGGCATGCGTACGACCGTACCGTCTTGGAAGGTACGGACGTACGCTCCAAGAGCGTTCAGGTCTTGGGCCCTTGACCCGCAACACCGCGCGATCACGCGAAGGCGTTCGAGTTCACGGCGTGCCGCCGCGTCAGGACGGAAGGTAAGTCGCCCGTATGGGCGGTCCGTTGCCGGACGTGCGAGCGATTTCCGAACGCTCCTTGCCGTGTAGTTCGATTTCGCTCCACCGGCGCTCCGCACTGCGGACCTTTCCCGCACGCCAACAGTTTCCCGTCCCTCCGGGCCGTGAGTAAGCTGTGCCCGGAAACCCGCAGGCAACTGCCGGAAACCTACTTCACGTATCAGCTGGCCGACGGTTCCGCCGGGAAAGACCGACGCCACCTGTACGGGTGCTGGGTGAAGCCCACATCTTTGGCCCCACGACGCAAGGCAGATCATGCCGAAAGGTTCCCCCCACACCCAGCCCGAGGCTGACCCACCACGGCTGAGCGTGCGGGTCCTGGCTGCCACGGACGGCAGTGACGCGCTCACCTTCGCACTGGCCGGCGAACTCGATGTGCACAGCGTGAACGTGCTGTGCGATCTGGCCATCACCCACGTGAAGGATGGCCACCGGCATCTGCACCTGGACGCGAGTGAGGTCGCCTGGTGCGACAACGGCAGCCTCTACATGCTCCTGGGCCTGCGGCACGCCCTGGAGGCCGCACATGGCACTCTCGGCTTGGTCGCGGTCAGCGCACCCGTAGAGCAGGTGATCATGCGTAACGAACACAGCCTGCACCTGCACCTGCACCCGCACCACGCTCCGCCATGCTGTCCGGCCGCCGCGAAAAGCTGCACTTGAGGTAGCACAGCCTCCCCGAGGCTTCGAAAGAGCGCTCTGGTGCCCCGGTGCCCACGTCGGGCAACTCCCCAAGGGTGCCCGCCACTTCGGCCGGTATCGGCTGCGGCACCGGGCGCGGCGCGTGATCGCTCCACCGGTGCCGAAGCCGAGAGCAAATATCGTGTGCCTTCCAGTACAGGCGTTCACTGCCGAGGAGACACTCATGAGCACTCCCCCCTCCGCCGCGGGCGCTGCCCAGTTGCAGCGACGGTTCGGGGTCGCCGACGCGGTGGTGATCGGCCTGGGCTCGATGATCGGCGCGGGGATCTTCGCCGCGTTCGCCCCCGCCGCCCGCGCCGCGGGCTCGGGCCTGCTCGTCGGCCTCGCGATCGCCGCCGTGGTCGCGTACTGCAACGCCACTTCATCGGCGCGGCTCGCGGCTCGCTACCCCGCCTCGGGAGGCACCTACGTCTACGGCCGTGAACGCCTCGGTGACTTCTGGGGTTACCTCGCGGGCTGGGGTTTCGTCATCGGCAAGACCGCCTCCTGTGCGGCCATGGCCCTCACCGTGGGTGCCTACGCCTGGCCCGGCCATGAACGCCCCGTCGCGATCGCCGCCGTGGTGGCACTGACCGCCGTCAACTACGTGGGAATCCAGAAGACCGTCTGGCTGACCCGCGGCATCGTCGCCCTGGTCCTCGCGGTCCTCGCCGCAGTGGTGGCCGCCTCCTTCACGAGTGAGGCAGCCGAGGTCACTCGCCTGGAGCCGAGTGGAGACGCCGGCTTCGCCGGTGTGCTGCAAGCAGCCGGACTGTTGTTCTTCGCCTTCGCCGGATACGCGCGTATCGCCACCCTCGGCGAGGAGGTCCGCGACCCGCGGCGCACCATTCCCCGCGCGATCCCCCTCGCGTTGGGCATCACACTCTCCGTGTACGTCGCGGTCGCCCTCGCCGTCCTGGCCGTGCTCGGTTCCGGTGAACTTGCCGAGAGCACCGCCCCGCTCACGGACACGGTGCGAGCGGCGGGAGTACCGGAACTGGCGCCGGTGGTGCGCGTCGGTGCCGCCGTCGCCGCGCTCGGCTCCCTGCTGGCGCTGATCCTCGGCATCTCCCGGACCACACTCGCGATGGCCCGCGACCATCATCTGCCGCACGCGCTGGCCGCCGTCCACCCGCGGTTCCACGTGCCTCACCGGGCCGAACTCGCCGTGGGCGCCGCCGTGTTGACCCTCGTGGCCTTGGCCGACCTGCGTGCAGCGATCGGCTTCTCCTCGTTCGGGGTGCTCGCGTACTACGCCATCGCCAACGCCGCCGCCTGGACCCTGACGCCGGGCGAAGGCCGCCCGCCCCGCGCCATCCCCGTCATCGGCCTGGCCGGCTGCCTGGTCCTCGCCTTCAGCCTCCCGCTCTCCTCCGTCGTTTCCGGCGCCCTCGTCCTGGGGGTCGGCGCGGTCGCCTACTACGTACGCCGGAGAGTGACGGCCGACGGCTGACGAGGTCATCGCCGCGTCGGTGTGTTGGCGCGCAGGAGCGCGGCCCCCAGCGGAGTGAGGGTGTGGAGCACCGATTGGGCGTCGCGGTGGCTGACGATCAGGCCGGCGTCCCGCAGAGCGGTGGCGTGCTGGCTGGCGGACGATGCCGAGACCCCCGCGGCGTGGGCGAGTTCGCCGGTGGTGGCTCCCACGGTCGCTGCTCGGAAGACGGTGGTCCGGGTGCGGCCGAGGAGGGCGGCGAGGGGCGCCCCGGTGCCGAAGTCCTCCGGCAGGGCGGACGGGTGGGGCTCGTGGTTCAGCGCGTAGATCATCACGGGTTTCAGGGCCGTGTCGCCGAAGGTCACCGGGTTTCCCCAGCAGAAGTAGGACGGGATCAGGAGGAGCCCCCTGCCGTCGAGGTGCAGGATGCGCTCTTCGGGATAGACCGTGTGCAGGACGGGGCGCCGCCATTGCAGAGCCGGCCCCAGGTTCTGGAGGATGCCCTCGGTGCCGTGGTCGACGACGCCACGGGCCCGCGCGTGCCGCTCCGCTTCGATGCGGGCCTGGATACGGTCGTGGTGCGGGGCGATCACCGCGTTGTAGTAGGCACGCATCGCTTGGACCAGCTCTTTGCGCATGTCCGGTTCCGCCAGGCGGGCGCCCCAGGCAGGGGCCCCGCTCGTACGGTCGAGGATGTCCAGCTCCTCCAGGACGCGGCGCGGTGGCGTGCTCAGGATGGTTTCCAGACCCGCGTCGAGCCCCTCGGCCGCCTCCGGCGGGGTGAGGAAATCGGGGAAGTAGGCAGCCCGCGGGACCAGGGGCAGAAGGAGAGTGCGCAGGGTGCGGCTGAACCCCGTCGCATGCACTTGGGCGCGGGCGGTGCGATACCAGTCTGCGTAGGCCCACCGGCCGTGACGGGTCTGGAACCGGTGGAGGCTCGCGCAGATTTCCCACAGAGGATCGGGTGCGGCCGCGACGCGCGTCCGGCCGAGATCGGCATCGGTGAAGTGGATACGGAGCATTCGCTTCCCCCTTGTGGCCTGCCCTTGTGAGACAGAGCCGAAAGCTCTGGTTGGCCATGCTCGCGTCAGCGCTGCCCAGGTTCAAAGCGGCGCGAGGCACGGACGTGACAGACGTGGCGTACGGCCACCGCACCCGCAGCCGGCTCCTCACGCGGCGATAAATCGCGTGCTCTCGAGATCTGCGCGCGTTACCGTCGGCCATATGAACGTCACCGGCCTCTTCACCACCGCGACCGCGCGAGCGCCCAGCTCGCCGGTTGCCGCCGCCTGACGTACTTCCCTTTCCACCGGCGACCGGACACGGTCCGCCGGTGGTTTCTTCGTGGCTCTCCCGCCCCGGCTCCTCTGGCGGACCCGCTGTCCGGTGCCTCCCCGCTGCGCACGCGAAGGAGCCACTCATGAGCACCAACGGCATGACCACCGAGGACATCGTCCGCACATTCGTCGAGTACTACGAGGAGCGCGGTCACCGCCGGATCACCGGCTCGACGCTGACGCCCCCGCCCGGCGACCCGGTGCTGTTCACCACCTCGGGCATGCATCCGCTCACCCCTTACCTGGAGGGGCAGCCGCACCCGCTCGGCAGGCGTCTCGTCAACGTGCAGCGCTGCCTGCGGACCACGGACCTGGACGAGGTCGGTGACTCCACTCATCTGACCGTCTTCGAGATGCTCGGCACCTGGTCGCTCGGCGACTACGAGGGACAGCAGAGTCTCGACTGGGGATACGAGCTGCTCACCGACGGCTTCGGCATCGACCCGCGGTCGCTCCACACCACCGTCTTCGGCGGCGACCACCAGGTCGGGCCCGACACCGCCTCCCTCGGCCTGTGGCAGGACCGCGGAGTCCCGGTGGAGCTCACCGTCGAGGACAACTGGTGGTCCAACGGGCCCACCGGACCGTGCGGCCCCGACTCCGAGTTCTTCCTGTGGACCGGCGAGACCCCGCCCGAGTCCACGCCGACAGGCGACGACCGCTGGGTGGAGACGTGGAACCACGTGATGATGCGCCACCGCCGGCTCCCCGACGGGTCTCTCGTGCCGCTCCCCCAGCGCAACATCGACACCGGGCTCGGGCTGGAACGGCTGGCCTCGCTGCTGCAGGGGAAGACGTCGGTGTTCGAGTGCGACCTCTTCGATCCCTGGCGTCGGCTCGTGCCGGGCCTGTGGCGGTTGGACGAGACGACGCTGCGGGTGGTCTGCGACCACCTCCGCTCGGCCATGGTGGTGATCGGCGACGGGGTACGCCCCGCCAACACCGGACGCGGCTACGTGCTGCGCCGACTCGTACGACGCGTACTCACTGTGTTGTGGCGGGACGACCCTTCCCGCCAACTCGGCGACTTGCCGAGTGAGTTGACGCTGCACACCCGGGACCACTTCCGTCAGGACGTGGACCCTGACGAGGTGCGCCGCGTTCTGACCGGGGAGGAGCAGAGGTTCCGACGGCTCCTGGAGCGGGGTCGGCAGGTACTGTCCCGGCCGCGGTTCCAGGGCCCGCTCGGCGAGGAGGAGTTCCACTACCTCCACGACACCCACGGCCTGCCGCGCGATCTGGTCCTGTCCTTGCGTCAGGAGTGACGGGCGTGCACACGACCGCGTAGAGACCGTCAGAGTCCGTCGAAGACCAGGAGCAGGAACTGGTCATGGACGCCGATGGCGGGGGTGCGTCACGATGACGGGCAGCCAGCTGATCAGCGCCCCGCACGTCACCGAGCTTCCCGAGCACGTTACTGACGGCCATGCCGGGCCCGCGAACTGCCGCTCTCTCAGGCCGGTTCGTCCGGGCGCCGGCCTCTGGAAAGGATCGGCCCTGTGTCCCGCTCACCGCGTCCGTCCACCCCACCGTCCGCGTCCTCCCCACCGCCCCCGTCCTCCGCACCCCGCCCCTCCACCACCCCCGCCTTCGGTATGCTCCCGCCGGCCGCCGACGTCGTGATCGTCGGCGGGGGCGTGATGGGCGCCTCCGTCGCCTTCCATCTCGCCGAGGCGGGGGTGCGTGACGTCCTCGTCGTCGAACGCGGCGACCTCGCCTGCGGCAGCTCAGGCAAACCGATCGGCGGCGTACGCGCCCACTTCTCCGACCCGCTCAACATCGAGCTCGGGCAGCGGAGTCTGCACGCCTATCAGGACTTCCCGCACCGGCCCGGCGCGGACATCCGCCTGGACACCGTGGGCTACCTCTTCCTGCTCACCGGCGAGCGACAGGTCACGGAGTTCACCGAGAGCGTGCGGCTCCAGAACAGCCTGGGCGTGCCGAGCCGCATGATCGACGCCGCCGAGGCCCGGCGCCTGTGCCCCTATCTGAGCACCGACGGCCTCGTGGCCGCCGTCCACTCCCCCACCGACGGGCACGCCCGCCCCGGCCTGGTCGTGCACGGCTACGCCGAGGCGGCGACCCGGGCGGGTGTCCGCTTCGCCACCCACACACGTGTCACCGGTATGGACACGACCGGCGACCACGTCAGTGCCGTGCACACCGACCGCGGTGACGTCGCCTGTTCCACCGTGATCTGCACGGCGGGCGCGTGGTCGCAGCAGATCGGCGCCATGGTCGGCGTCGACCTTCCGGTGCGGCCCGTACGACGCCAACTCGCCTTCACACAACGGCTTTCCCCGGCCGCCCCGCGCATCCCCTTCACCATCGACTTCACGTCGTCGGCGTACTTCCACAACAGCGACGACGGGCTGCTCTTCGGCCTCGCGGACCCCCGGCAGACCGACGGCTTCGACACCACCTGGACCCCGGAGTGGCTCGACCTGTTCCAGGACGTCGTACGCCGTCGCGCCCCCGCCCTCGCCACGATGCCGACCGTCGGCGGCTGGGCGGGGCTCTACGAGGTCACGCCCGATCACAACGCCTTGATCGGCCGCTCCGGCAAGCTCCCCAACTTCCTGTACGCCACCGGGTTCTCGGGCCACGGCTTCCTCCAGGCCCCGGCGGTCGGCGAGATCGTGCGCGACCTCCATCAGGGACGTGAGCCGTACGTCGACATCGCCCCGATGAGCGCGGACCGCTTCCGGACCGGGCCCGCGCCCCGCCCCGAGGCTCACGTCGTATGAGCCGTAAACCGCACCCTCCGCCCCCGCACTCGACAGTTCGAAAGGCAGACCTTCCATGATCAGCCAGTGGCAGTTGCGGGCCGCCTTCGCCGCGCGGCTCTCGGAGATGTACGGGCGTGAGGTCCCGGCGTACAACACGCTCGTGGACGTCTCACGCGAGGTGAACGAGGACACCCTGCGCGCCCAGGGCGCCGACGCCGAGCGGCTCGGCTCCATCAGCCGGGTCACCGCGGAGCGGCACGGCGCCATCCGTGTCGGCACCCCCGCCGAACTGCGCGACGTCGCCCGGGTCTTCGGCGCTCTCGGCATGCGTCCGGTCGGCTTCTACGACCTGCGGGAGGCGGCGGCGAGCGCGGTGCCGGTCGTGTCGACGGCCTTTCGTCCGGTGGACCCGCAGGAGTTGGCGCGCAATCCCTTCCGGGTGTTCACCTCACTGCTCACGCCCGCGGACCCGCGCTTCTTCGACGCCGACCTGCGCTCCCGCCTTGAGACGTTCCTCGCCGGGCGCGAACTGTTCCCGCCGGAATTGCTCGTCCTGGCCGACCGGGCCGAGGCGGAACACGAACTGCCCGAGGCGGATGCCGGGCGTTTCCTGCGTCTGGCCGTTCAGGCCTTCGAGTTGTCCGCGGAGCCGATCGACCGGGCGTGGTACGAGGAGCTGGAGAGGGTGTCGGCAGTGGCCGCGGACATCGGGGGTGTCCGCTCCACCCACATCAACCACCTCACCCCGCGCGTCCTGGACATCGACGAGCTGTACCGGCGGATGACCGGCCGCGGGATCGAGATGATCGACGCCATCCAGGGCCCGCCCGGCTGGAAGGGGCCCGACCTGCTGCTGCGCCAGACGTCCTTCCGCGCCCTCGCCGAACCGCGCGCCCTGCGCCTGGCCGACGGCAGCGTGACCCGCGGCGCCCTGCGGGTACGGTTCGGCGAGGTCGAGGCCCGCGGCATCGCCCTCACCCCGGCGGGCCGCGCACTCTACGACCGCCTGCTCACCCTGGTCGACGACGAGTCCGCCCGGCGCCCCACGGCCGACCGCACCGAGGTGGCCCGCGCCCTGTGGACCGCGCACGTCCCGGCCACCGAGCACGAACTCGGCGCACAGGGGCTGGCGTACTTCACCTATCACGCCGCACCCGACCGGCCACGAAACGGCACTCGACCTCCCGCCACGCTCGGCGAGTTGACGAGCCGCGGCTGGGTGCGGGCCGAGCCCGTCGTGTACGAGGACTTCCTGCCACGCTCCGCCGCTGGCATCTTCCAGTCCAACCTCAGCGGCGAGGGCTCCCGGAACACCGAACGGGAGGGCGCCGCGTACGACAGCGAGTGGCTCTCGGGTGCCGTCGAACGCGAGGTTCTCGACCCGTACGCCCTGTACGCACACCAGCGGCGCCTCTCGATCGCCCAGGTCGGCCGCGAACTGGGCCTCGACCTCGACGGCACACACCACTGACCCCTCCACCCCCAACCCGCACACCTCACCCAGGGAGTGTCATGACCGGGACCACCGCCCTGCCCACCACCGACGACCTGCGTACCCGTGCCCGTACGAGCCTGCGGCGTGTCGGCGTGACCGTCCCGGAAGGCGGTGACCTCCAGGCACGTACGCCCATCACGGGCGAGGACCTCTTCGGCCTGACCGCGTCGACCGCCACCGATGCGGGGGACGCCGTCGCCGCGGCCCGCGAGGCCTTCCTCGCCTGGCGCACCACACCGGCCCCGTGCCGTGGTGAACTCGTGCGCCGCCTGGGCGAGTTGCTGCGCGACCACAAGAGCGACCTGGCCGACCTGATCACGATCGAGGCGGGAAAGATCCGCTCCGAGGCGCTCGGCGAGGTACAGGAGATGATCGACATCTGTGACTTCGCCGTCGGTCTCTCGCGCCAGCTCTACGGCCGCACCATCGCCTCCGAGCGCCCCGGCCACCGTCTCGCCGAGACCTGGCATCCGCTGGGCGTCGTCGGAGTGATCTCCGCGTTCAACTTCCCGGCCGCGGTGTGGTCGTGGAACACCGCGGTGGCGTTGGCCTGCGGTGACACCGTGGTCTGGAAGCCGTCCGAGCTGACCCCGCTGATCTCACTGGCCTGCGACCGGCTGCTGACCCGTGCCGCCGAGGAGACGGGTGCCCCCCGCGACGTACACCGTCTGCTGCTCGGCGACCGCGCGGTGGGCGAGCGGCTGGTCGACGATCCGCGCGTCGCGCTCCTCAGCGCCACCGGATCCACCCGCATGGGCCGCGAGGTCGGCCCACGGGTGGCGGCACGGTTCGGACGCAGCCTGCTCGAACTCGGCGGCAACAACGCCGCGGTGGTGGCGCCGTCGGCCGACCTCGACCTTGCGGTGCGGGGCATCGTCTTCGCCGCGGCGGGCACGGCGGGCCAGCGGTGCACCACGCTGAGGCGCCTCATCGTCCACCGCGACATCGCCGACACCCTTGTCGCGCGCCTGACGGCCGCGTACACCCAGCTCCCCATCGGTGACCCGTTCGACGAGAACACCCTCGTCGGTCCGCTCATCTCCGCTGCCGCCCTCGACGGCATGCGGGACGCGCTCAGCCGCGCCCAGGCGCAAGGAGGCAAGATCCTCGCCGGCGGCAACAGGCGCCTCGCGGACGTGGCACCGCGGGCCGCTTACGCCGAACCGGTCGTCGTCCGCGTCGACGACCAGACCGACGTCGTACGCCAGGAGACCTTCGCCCCCATTCTGTACGTGCTCACGTACGACACCCTGGAGGAGGCCATCGCGCTGCACAACGACGTTCCCCAGGGGCTCTCCTCCAGCATCTTCACCCGCGACCAGCAGGAGGCCGAGTTCTTCCTGTCCTCCGAGGGCTCGGACTGCGGCATCGCCAACGTCAACATCGGCACGTCCGGGGCTGAGATCGGGGGCGCGTTCGGTGGCGAGAAGGAGACGGGCGGCGGCCGCGAGTCCGGCTCCGACGCCTGGCGCGCCTACATGCGCCCGGCCACCAACACCATCAACTACTCCGGCCGCCTCGCCCTGGCACAGAACGTCAGCTTCCTCCCCTGACCCCGAACAGGCAGTTCCCGTACGGAGCTTCAGAGCCTCAAGCGACCCATCCCTCAACGCTTCGATGCCGCCCAAGACCCACGGCGGTGAACTCGTCCTCGCCGGTACCGGCCACCGCGCTCAGCCGACGCAGCGCCCGGGAGATCGGGCTGCCCGTGGGCGGAGAGGGGGCACCCTCCGGCTCGTGAAGGGGTCCGAGCACGATGGCGCCCGCATCCCGGACGACGGCCGTCTGCTCGCCCACGCCGCCGAAGTACTCGGCCTCTGCATAGGCCACCGGTCCGGCGGTCGACCACTCGGCGAGGGTCTTCGCGAACCCTCCCGGCAGCCGCCAGAAACCGGGTACGCCGTCGTCGCCACCGTCCGCGACGTAGTCGAGAAGGGCTTCGGTCATCGGCATGAGGGACAGGCCCTGACCGATCGAAGCCAGCTGCGCGGCGGGCTGATCGCGTGCCGCGGCACGCAGCACCTCACCACCGATCACTGCTTGCAGGTCATATCCCAACCCCAACGCCCCCCACCGAATGGTTGTGGCCCCACCCTGTCACCACGCAGGTCGGCCTGGAGCGGCGGGACTCCCGATCAGGGATCGAAGGCGATACCAGCGGCGACCGGCAGATGGTCGCTGCCCGTGGCGGGCAGTGGCCGGACCTGGGTGACGGTCGCCGAGCGGGTCATGACGTGGTCGATCCTGGAGACGGGGAAGGAGGCCGGCCAGCTGAAGGCGAAGCCCCGCCCCGCCGAATCCAGCCGAGTGGTGACCGGGTCCAGGCCGCGGTCGTCCACCGTGCCGTTGAGGTCGCCCAGCAGGATCACCTTCTCCAGTCGCTCGGCGGCCAGTGCCTCGCCCAGCAGACCGGCGCTCTCGTCCCGGCGCCCGGAGCTGAAGCCGTGCCACTGGACGCGCACGGAGGGCAGGTGGGCGACGTACACCGCGACATCTCCCCATGGTGTACGGGCCGTGGCCCGCACCCCGCGGTTCCAGTCCTTTCCGACACCCTCCGGTCTGATGTCCACCGTCCCGACGTCCGTCAGCGGGTGCTTCGACCAGAGTCCGACCGTGCCCCGCACGGCCCGGTGGGGATATTCCGGCGCCAGCACCCTCTCGTACACCGGCAGCGCGGCCGACGTCAGCTCCTCCAGGGCGATGAGATCCGGCCCCGAGTCGCTCAGGACTCGGGCGGTGCCCTCGGCGTCCGCGTTCACGTCGCTGACGTTGTGCTGGACGGCCCTGATGTCGTGTCCACCAGCGTCCCCGGCCGCCGTGCGCCCGGCGAACAGGCTCGCCCAGGCGGCCACGGGCAGCAGCAGGGCCACCAGCGCCAGGGCGGACCGGCGCAGCAGGGCCAAGCCGAAAAGCAGGGGAACGGCGAGGCCGAGCCAGGGCAGGAACGTTTCAAGGAGGCTGCCGATGCGGGCGGCGGTGTTGGGCACGGCGGAGTGGAAGACCAGCAGGGCGGCGGTCAGGACGGCGAGCGCGGCGAGGATCCGGCCGCGTGCCCAGGGCGACCGGCCTGTCGCGGTCTCTCCCCACCGCAGCCGGTCAGCGCGGCCAAGCCTTGGCCGCGGGCCCTCGATCCGCGTCTTCGGCGCCACCCCGCCGCGCATTGGCTCCACTCGGCTCCCCGTCTCCCCGCTCCCCGGCCGTGAGCGTCGCGTGGCTGGTAGGACGCCACCATCGGTCGATCAGGTTCCGGCCGCCGGATGCGGCCCACGCGGGCAAGGGCAACACTGGAAAACGCATGCGCATGCCCGTACAGCATGTGGGCAGGTGTGTTCGCACGCGCACTGGCTCTCCGTCGAAGGGATCTACAGTGGCCGACCTCTACGCCCTTGTCGCAGAGCACCTCGACAAAGCCCGCACCGCCGCGCACGGTCGCAGCGCGGAGCTGCTCCTGCACGACGGTCCGCTGCGGCAGAGCCTCATCGTGCTCACCGGCGGAACCGAGCTGAGCGAGCACGACACGCCTACGGCCGCGACCCTGTTCGTCCTGCGCGGCCGGGTGGGTCTCACCACGGGGAGCGACACGCTCGAACTGGCCGAGGGTGAGTTCGCGCCCATCCCGCACGAGCGCCACGGCCTGACCGCGATGGACGACTCGGCCGTCGTGCTGACGGCCGTCACCGAGGTCTGAGCGGGCAGCGCTACCGCGGCGCGACGGCCTTGATCCACTCCTCGACCGCGACGACCTGCGCCCACTGCGGGAACAGTTTGCCGATCAGGACTTCGTGCACGTCGGGGTCCAGGTCCAGGCAGGCGTCCGACAGGACGGTGAGGCCGAGGTCGCGGTCGTTCGCGTGACACGCGGTGTGCAGGACCACGCCGCTGGTGGCGATGCCGGTGAGAACGAGGTGGTCGATGTCGCGTGCCCTGAGCACCAGGTCCAGGTCGCTTCCCGAGAACGCGCTCCCGCGCCGCTTGGTGATCACTGTGTCGCCCGGCCGGGGCGCGATGTCGGGATGGATCTCGGTGCCGGGCTCGCCCTCGACGTGCAGGCCCGCCCGCACCACGGCGGTGAGCGCCTTGTTGCGGGTGCTGACGTCCGGACAGCCCGGCCGTAACGCGATGGCCACGTAGATCACGGGGATGTCCGCCGCGCGGGCGCCGTCGATCGCACGGCGCAGGCGCGGCAGGTATCCCGAGCCGTCGTCGGCGAGGTCCACGATCTCGCGCTGGACGTCCATCACGAGGAGGGCATTGTTCGCCATGCTCGAAGTCCCTTTCTTCGTCTCTTCTCGTCGCTTCTTTTCATGGGGTGGCTGCTACGGCCGACGGGGGCGGTCCCCGCCCGGTGCGATCATGGCGCGTGATGAATGCCGACGACGAGGGTCCCGTGTGCGAGTCCGCGGAGGGCGGATGGCCGGACGTACCGGGTGACACCGCGCTCACCATCAAGGTCCCCGAAGCCGACCCGCTGGTCCGGGCGGGGTTCCCCGCCCATGTGACCGTGCTCTACCCCTTCGTGCACGAGAGTCGCCTGGACGCCGCGGCCCGCCGCGATCTCTCCGCTCTCTTCGCCGGGCACGACGCCTTCACCCTGACCTTCGCCGAGTTCGCCCGCTACCCCGGCGTGCTCCATCTCGACCCGTGGCCGCACGCCCCGGTCACGGCCCTGGCCAAGGACCTCATCGAGCGCTGGCCGGAGGCCGTGCCCTACCGGGGGATATTCGACCCCCCGCTCGCCCCGCACCTGACGATCGCGAACGACGAGGGCCCCGCGACCCAGGACGCCGCGTACGACGCCCTGCAGACCGAACTGGAGGGCCTGTTGCCGCTGAGCTGCCGCGTCAGCGCGGTACACCTCATCGTCTGGGACGGCACACGCTGGCTGGACCGTGCCGAGTACCGCCTCGGCCTCCCGGCCACCGCCCGCTGACCGGCTACGCCCGCCCGTCGCCCACGCGCACGGGAAGTTTCCGCACGCTGTTCCCCACGAACGAGGCGTGGCGGGGCAGTTCCGGCTCCGGGACAGCGAGGTCGAGGCCGGGGAAGCGGGTGAAGAGCTGCTCCAGGGCGATGGTGGCCTCCATGCGCGCCAGCGGGGCGCCCATGCAGAAGTGCGCGCCGTGCCCCAGGGAGAGGTGCCGGGTGGCGGTGTTGTCGCGGGTGATGTCGAAACGGTCGGCATCGGGGCCGTGCGCCTGCTTGTCACGGCCCGCCGCCGAGTACCCGGCCAGGACGGGGGTGCCCTGGGGGATGACGGTGCCGTCGAGCGTGAGGTCACGGGTCGGGTACCGGAAGGGGAAGTAGCTGACGGGGCTGTCCCAGCGCAGGGTCTCCTCCACCACGTCCGCCCAGCTCACCTCGCCGGACTTGGCGAGGGCGAGCTGCTCAGGGTGGGTGCACAGGGCGCGTACGGCGTTGGTGATGAGGTTGAGCGTGGTCTCGTGCCCGGCGATGATCGTGAGCATCAGGGTGCCGATCAGCTCGTGCGGGCCGAGCCGGTCACCGTTCTCCTCGCGGGCCGCGATCAGGGCGGTGGTCAGGTCGTCTCCCGGGTTCGCGGCGCGAGCGGCGGCGACCGCGCCGAGGACCTCCACCATCTCCTTGTTGGCCGCCATGGCCTCTTGGGGGCCGATGTCGGTGGCGACGATCTGGTTCGACAGGTGGTGCAGCCGGTCGTGGTACTCGGCGTCCACGCCCAGGAGTTCACAGATGACCCCCATCGGCAGCGGCAGCGCGAAGTGCTTGCGCAGATCCGCCACGCCGTCGCCCTCGACGGCCGCCCGGTCCAGGCCGTCGAGCAGCTCGGCCGTCAGAGCCATGATCCGCGGCTGGAGTTCCGCCACCCTGCGGGCGGTGAACGCCTTGCCCATCAGGGAGCGCAGCCTGCGGTGGTCGGTGCCGTCGGCGGTGGTCATCCCCTGCACCGTCGCGAACGTCTTCAGCGGCCAGCCGTCGGCTATCTCGCCCGCCTGCAGCGCGGCGAAGTGCTGGGCGTTCTTCGCGACATCCGGGTGCGCGAGGAACTCCTTGAGCGCGTCGTGGCCGAGGACCGCCATGCCCTGTACGTCACCGGGCAGGACCACCGACGCGACGGCGCCGCGGGCGAGGAGCCGGGCGTTGTCCGCGTGTGGGCAGCCGCCGGCCGGGTCGAAGCGGTGCGGCTGGTCTGCTGCGGCGTCGGTGTTCACCGGTGACGTGTTCAACGGGGCTCTCCTGGTCCGGGGGGCGGGCGGGCTGCTGCGGGGGCGCGGTGTGTCCGGGTCAGAGCACGGCGTGCGGCTCCGGCGTCGGGGCGGGATGCTGCGGCAGGACGGGGGCGGTGAAGTGGACGGGGAGCGCGGCGAGTCCCTTGCTCCAGGGCGATTTGATCCACTCGAGGTCGCCCTGCGGGATGGCCAGTTCGAGGTCGGGCAGCCGGTGGCGGATCGTGTCCACGGCGGTGCGGGTGATGAGCCGGGCCGGGTCCTGGGCGGGGCAGATGTGCGGGCCCGCGCCGAAGGCCAGGTGCGAGCGGTTGCCCACGACCGGTGCGCCGTCCTCCGGGAGGATCCGCGGGTCCGCGTTGGCACCGGCCAGGCCGAGGATGAGCATGTCACCGGTACGGATCGGCTGTCCGCCGAAGGTCATGTCGCGGGTGGCGTAGCGGGCGGGGAAGTTCTGCGTGGGCGGAAAACGCCACAGGACCAGGTCGAGCGCGTCGTCCACGCTGAGGTGGCCGCCGGTGAGCGAGGAACGGAACTGCGGGTCGCACAGCAGGATGCGCAGGGTGGTGGCGATCCAGTTGACGGTGGTCTGGTTGCCCGCGACGAACATGACCACGAGGTTGTGCAGGACCTCTTCGTCGGTGAGCCGGGCGGGGTGGTGCAGCAGCGCCGAGGTGATGTCGTTGCCGCGGCGGCGCCGCTTCTCCTCGATCAACTGCAGCAGGATCGCGCCCATGCGCTTGCTGGCGTCGGCGGACGCGCTGGTGGCGGCGACCGTGCCGGCGACGGCCTCGACCAGGTGCCGACCGGTCTGGTCGTCCACGCCGAGCAGCGCGGTGATGACGCGCATCGGCAGCTTGCGCGCGTAGTCGGCCACCAGGTCGGCCTCGCTGCGCTCCGCGAACGACACGATCAGCTGCTCGGCGGCGGCCCGCACGGAGCGCCGCAGTTCGTGGCCGTTGATCCCGGCCAGCGCGGCGGAGACGGCCGCGCGCATCCTGCGGTGCTGCTGTCCGTCGGCGAACAGCAGGGCGGGACGCCAGCCGACCATGGGCAGGATCGGTGAGTCGGCGGGCACCCGGCCTTCCCTGAGCAGGCTCCAACGGCGTGGATCGTGCGAGAAGTCCTGCTCATCGCGGGTCAGTTGGAGCAGTTCGCGGTGGCCGATGACGAGCCAGGCGTCCACTCCGGGGGCGATGGAGACGGGCGCCACCGGCCCGTGGGCGCCGCGCAGACGCTCGTACAGGGCGGGCATGGCGTCGCCGTCGAGGTCGGGTCCGTGGAGCGCGGCGGCCGGCGCCGGGGCCCCGGTGACCGGGCAGCGGGCGGAGGGCGGCCCGGCCGCGGCGGGTGGCGAGGTCATGAGGTCTCCGTGGCGACGTGGATGAGGTGCTGGACGAGGGCGATCAGGGCCCGGACCGAGGACGCGGGGTCGCGTGCGTCGCAGTTCACCACGGGGGTGCCGGGCAGCAGGTCGAGGGCGGCGCGCAGGTCGTCCACGCTGTGCCGCGGGCTGCCGGGGAAAATGTTGACGGCCACCGCGAAGGGCAGCCCGAGCTCCTCCAGGTTGCCCAGGGCGTCGAAGGACGCCTCCAGGTCGCGCGTGTCCACCAGGGCCAGAGCGCCGAGCGCGCCCTTGGCGAGGTCCCGCCACGCGGGCAGGAAGCGCTGCTGACCGGGGGTGCCGAACAGGTACAGCACCAGTTCCCCGTCGATGGTCATCCGGCCGAAGTCCAGGGCCACGGTCGTGGTCGTCTTGCCGTCGGCCACGAAGGTGTCGACCCGGGCGCCCGCCTGGGTCATGACGGCCTCGGTGGACAGGGGTTTGATCTCCGAGACGGTGCCGATCAGGGTGGTCTTGCCGACTCCGAGCGGCCCGACGACCAGGATCTTGGCGGCGCCCGCGACGCTGGAGGTGAGGTACTTGCCGGACCCGGCCCCCGTGGCGGCACCGACTGTGGAGCCGGGCGGTCGCGGAGCCTGGGACGGTGCGTCAGAGGCGGCTTTCGAGACCATGGAGGACCTTTCTGAGCATGGTCACATCGGTGTATTCGGCCGGGGGCACCGGCGGGCGGGTCACGATGAGCCCCCATTCGAGGAGATCGCAGAGCAACACCTGTACGACCGAGGGGGGCTGGCCGATGTGGGCGGCCACCTCGGCCACCGAGAGGAGTCCCTGGCAGTGCGCCAGGATGGTCTGGTGCTCGGGCTGGAGCGACGCGGGAAACGCCGCGTCGGTCGCCATCACCAGGGACTCCCAGGCCAGCGCCTCGGTGTCGGCCGCCGCCCGCCCGCGAGTGATCACGTACGGGCGGACCGCCGAGGCCGTCGGCTCCTGTGGCCGGGGCTCCGTCATGACGCCGCGGCGGCCGGATCCCGCGGCTGGCTGCTCAGGTGCGCGCCGATCTTCACCACGAGCAGCTGCATCTGCTGCGCGACCAGGCCGACGTCGGCCTGCAGGTCGGTGGCGACCCCCAGGTGCGCGCCGATGCCCGCGTGCGTGAACAGCACGAACCCGTGGTCGGACTCCAGCATCAACTGCCGTACGCCGGCGCCCGAGCCGAAGAGCAGGGAGGTCGTGGACCGGCCCGTCATGGTCATCGCCGCACAGGCCGCGGAGAGGGACTCGGCTTCGGCGACGCTCAGCTCGGACACCGGGCCTGAGAGGTTCTCGGCGGAGGCGTGTCCGAGCCGCAGCCCGTCCTCGGACACCACCACGCTGTGCCGGACCCCTGGGATCTCGATCAGCGGGCGGAGCATCCAGCCCAGGTCGGGAAGGGGGGTGATGATTCCGGTCACTGCCGGCCTCCGTCATGCTCGTCACGGATGGGGGGTTGGGTCGGTGGCACGGCCGGCGGGGGCTCGGCCGGCGGGTTCACCTCGCGTGCCGCGGGCTGGTCCGCGTCGAGGGCCGCCCGGCCGCGCAGTGAACCGGACACCACGCTGGCGATCGACGCGCGCGCCGCCTCCGGCGTCCAGGGAGTCGTGGGCGCGGGCACAGGCGCCTGCCGGTGCTCCGGGCCCGGCCTGCGGTGAGCGCCCGAGGCCGCCTGACGCCGGTTGCGCCGCCGGGGCAGACCGGCCGCCGTCTCGCGCGCCGGAGGCACGGCCGGTGCGGTCCGGACGGGCGGCTCGGCGTGCTCGGCCGGGGCGTGCTGTTCGTGCGGCTCTTGCTGCGCGTGTGACTGCGCGTGCGGCTGCGCGTGTGACTGCGCGTGCGGCTGCGCGTCGGCATAATTCGGCGATCCGCCGGGGGCTGTCGGCTGCCGTGCGGGCACGGCCGCGGGCTCCGGCTCGGCGGGCTGCCGCGGTTGAGCGCTCGCCCGATGAGCTCCCGTGAGCTGCGAAGGGGGTTCGGTCAGCAGGCGGAACGGCACGAACGTCACCGCACGCGTGCCGCCGTAGGCCGACGCCCCGCTCAGTTCCACGTTGAAGCCAAGCTCCCGGCTCCAGCGGCCCACGCACGCCAGACCGAGGCGTGGCACCGCGCCGAGCCGGGCCAGGTCCTGGTCGTCGCGGAGTTGACCCATCGCCCGGTGCAGCACGTCCGGCGGCATTCCGAGCCCGGCGTCGTCGATCTCCAGGACCGCCCCTGCTCCCACCTCGCGGATGGTGACGACGACTTGGGAGCGCGAGGGCGAGAACACCGTGGCGTTCTCCAGGAGTTCGGCGATGGCGTGCATCAGCCCTTCCACCGCGGGTGGCACGGCGTACAGCGTCTGTCCGCCGTGCACCTCGATCCGGCTGTACTCCACGATGCGCGACTGTGCGCCGCGTACGCAGTCGTACAGCGAGACCGGACGTGTCTCCCTGCGGGCGGGCCAGATCCCGCACATCACGAGCAGCGTCTGGGCCTTGCGGGTCATCTGCGCGGCCGCGTGATCGGCCTTCATCACCTCGCCCATGAGGTGCGGGTCGTCGATGGAGCGCTCGACCCGGTCGAGGACCTGCTGCTGCACCGTGGCCATCGCGTGCATGGTGCGTGCGACGGACTCGAAGGCGGCCTGCACCGAGTCGCGCAGGCCGCGTTCGCGGCGCACCGCCTCGTCCGACCCCAGGGCGACCGCCACCGCGGACAGGGCCCGCGAGAACTCCTCGCCGGTCTCCGTCGGCGACGTCAACGGCCCCGGCACGCCCTCCAGTCGCTGCCCCGCACGTACGCGCTCCGCGATCGCCGGGAGCCGGACACCGGCCAGGTGCGTGACCTCGGCCTCCCGGGCCGTGGCGAGCCGCTCCTGGCGGGCCCGGTCCGCCCGCTCGGCGGACAGCTGACGGACGAGCACAAGGACCCAGGCCAGCAACAGCACCGCGACCGCGGCGCAGCCGCCGGCCAGGACCTGCCGCCACTGAGCCGCTGCGTCCAGGGCGGCGAGCACCGCGCCCACGATCGCGAGGGTCACGGCCATCAGCCAGACCACTGCCTCGCGGCCCACCGACCCGCGCTTGAGGCGGCTCACCACGGCCTACTTGCCCCGGCGATCCTGCACACCTTCACCACGACGAACGAACCCTCCCCGCACGCACCGAACTCCCTTACGAATGGGGAGCGTGGCGATCTTAGGTCAACTCGGCGTTTTTTGACTGGTCGTTGAGGAAGTCGGGCCTCCGGCCCACGGATGGCTGCCGACCCCCACCGCTGCCTTTTGCCGCTCGGGACCGTCAGGGGCAGGTGCCGTCGGCGATGACGTAGTAGCCGGCCGGTGACTCCTTCAGGGTGTGCGTGACGGCGGTGTTGTAGAGGCCCATGTTCAGGTTCGAGCCCTTGGCGTAGGTGTAGCCGCCGCTGGTGGTGGCCCGTCCGGCCTGGACCTGTTGGTAGTTGTTCGCGGTCCAGCACTTGGCGGCGGATCCCGTGGTGGAGGCGGTGACCTGGGAGGACCGCGCCCCTTCCTTGCCGCCCGCGTCACGGGCGGCCACGCTGTAGGTGTGGCTGCCGCCGGGGCTGAGACCGCTGTCCGTGAACGCGGGGCCGGTCGGTGTGGCGACACGGGCGCCGTCCCTGTAGACGGCGTAGGACGTGGCATCGGCGACGCTGTTCCAGTTGAGGGTGACGGATGTGTCGGTCGCGCCGGTCGCGGCCAGGCCGCTCGGAGCGGGCAGTCCGCCGGGGTCGGGAGCGGAGCCGTCCAGGCCGAAGAAGCCGGTGATCCAGTGGCTGGAGCAGATGGAGTCGATGAAGTTCGCCGTGCCGGTCCCGCCGCACTGCGTCGCGCCTGTTCCCGGGTCGACCGGAGTGCCGTGGCCGATGGACGGCACCCGGTCGACCTCCACGGCGACGGTCCCGTCCGTGCCGAGGTACTGCTCCCTGCGGGTCGAGTTGGGGCCGATGACGGACGTGCGATCCGGACTCTGGTCCAGGCCGTGGACGGCGGTCCACTGGTCACGAAGCTCGTCGGCGTTCTTCTTGGCGACGGTGGGATCGTTGTCCCCGTGCCAGATCGCCACCCGCGGCCAGGGGCCTGTATGGCCGGGGTTGGCCTCACGCACGGCCCCCGCCCAGGCCGCAGGGGTCCGGTCGACGCCCGGGTTCATGCAGCTGTACGCGGACAGCACATCATCGGCGCAGCCGTACGGGAGACCCGCGACCACGGCGCCCGCCTCGAACACGTCGGGGTAGGCGGCGAGCATCACCGAGGTCATGGCGCCCCCGGCCGACAGGCCGGTGGCGTAGACCTGCCCGGGGTCGGCGCCGTACGCGGAAGCGGCATGCGTGACCATCTGGCGGATCGAGGCGGCCTCGCCCTGTCCGCGCCGCGTGTCGCCCGGCTGGAACCAGTTGAAGCACTTGCTGCTGTTGTTGGCGGACGTCTGCTCGGGGAAGACGAGCAGGAAGCCGTGCCGGTCCGCGAACTTCGTCAGGCCCGCGTTGTCGGCGTAGAGCTGCGCGCTCTGGCTGCAGCCGTGCAGGGCCACCACCACGGCGGGGTTCGCCGCCAGGGTCGTCGGCCGGTACACGTACATGTTCAGACTGCCAGGGTTGGCACCGAAGTTGCCGATCTTCTCCAGGGCAACGGCCGCTTGTGCTGCTTGTGCTGCTTGTACCTCTCGTGCCGCTTGCGCCGAGGACGCGGGCGCGAACACCGCCGCGGTCACGACCAGGCTCACCACGGCCGTCACCCGTCCCAGGGCCCGGCGCCACTTTCCCCTCCGTGTCACGCGGGGAGGGGGTCCTTCGGACTGCGGGTCGAGTCGTGTCGCGTACGACGGCATGGCGGCTCCCGACGGAGGGCGGCGCGGTCTCCGGAGCGGATCACGCGACCCCAGGGCCCGACCGTTCGTGCTGCGGACCTGGACGCTGGGGGTGCCGGCAACCGTAGGAGCCGCCGCGAGCGGGGCAGAATGGCGGCGGACGCCACAAGAACGTCAACCACCGCTGGTGTCCGACCCGTTGCCGTCCGGACTTGGTCCCTGTTATGGGCGACGTTCTGACCTGATGGCCTGATGGCCTGATGGCCTGATGGCCTGATGAATGACTGTGCGGACCCTGGTCGGTCACCCGCACCGACCTGAAGTCAACGCGGCCATGGGTGGCCGTACGGCCAAGCCGTGACGCGGCAGTACGACGATGCGGTGATGTGGGGCTGCCGGGGGCACGCCGGAGCTGGTGGCATGCGGGCGAGCCCGCCTCGTGGGCCGTCGGCCGCGTTTGGCGCCGCCCCGCCCGGGCACTTTGCGTCTGCCCCACGACGGCACTGCCACCACGCCGTCCGCGCCGCTGCCGTCCGCCGGCCCCTGGCCGACACCCGCTCCCCGCCTCACGCCCGGTTCCGTGCCCACGGCACCGCCTTCCCCAAGGACGCCGCCCGGGCCTGGACCGGCCGCCGCCCCGACCGCAACGCGGAGGTGCGCACCATGTCCACGCAGCAGACCATCACGGCCGGTGTCGACGGCTCACCCGGAAGCCTGGCCGCCGCAGGCTGGGCAGCCCACGAAGCCCTGCGTCGTGACCTGCCCCTCCACGTCGTCCACGCCTGCGCCCCGCTGCCCGAACGCAGCCGCCTGCCGGAGACCGACGACCCGTACGACCGCGAACCCGGCGCTCTCGGCCGCGCCGTCCAGCACCTGTCACGCGTCCACCCGACCCTGCGGATCCTCGACGAGCAGGTCACCGGATCACCGGCGGGCGCGCTGCTGGCAGCGGCCGCCTCGTCGGCTCTGCTCGTCGTCGGCTCGCACGGCACCGGCGCGATCACGGGGATCCTTGTCGGCTCGGTCGCGCAGGCCGTCGCGGCACGCGCCTCCTGTCCCACCGCTGTGGTGGGCGTGGGGCGTTTCCCCGAGAACGCCCACCCGGGTTCGACGGCCGACCCGGGGCACCCGGTCGTGCTCGGCATCGATCTGGCCCGTCCCGGCGAAGAACTGCTGGAGTACGCCTTCGACGCGGCGGCATCACGCCGGGCGCCGCTTCATGTCGTGCACGTCTGGACCGCCCCCTTGGTCCCCTCCGCCGACGCCATCGACCCGATGCCGAAGAAGGCTCGGCAGCTGGCCGCCGAACTCGCGCCCTGGCGACGGAAGTTCCCCCGGACGCAGGTGACCGACCGGCTCGTGCACGGTCTGGCCGGCCACTACTTGGTCAAGGCGGCCTCGACGGCCTGCCTGCTGGTCATCGGCCGCCGTGTCCCTGTCGGGGCGCACCTCGGACGGACCGCGCACGCGGCGATCCATCACTCCACATGCCCGGTCGTCATCGTGCCGCACTACTGACGGCTCTTGCCACGGGATGGCCGGAGGAACACGGGACGGCCGGAGGAAGGAGCGCGGCGGTCAGGACTGATGGGGCCTCAGGTCGCCGGACCGCCCAGCGTCACAGGCCCGTACAGCGCGGCGGGCGCCTCGGTCGTGAGGGCCCAGTAGCGGTCGCCGTAGGACCAGTGCCACCACTCCGTGGGGTAGTTGACCAGGCCCGCGGTGGCGAGGGCCGCGGTGAGGGTGCGGCGGTTGCGGCGGGCCGTCGGGGAGATCAGGGCGCTGTCCATGTAGCAGGCACCGTCGCTCTCCTCCGGGCTGGCGTTCACCGGGGTGCCGAGGTCGAGCTCGGTGCCGGACGCGGTGCGCAGGGTGAGGTCGACCGCGGCGCCCGCGACATGCGGGCCCACGTCGGGCGGCGAGAGAGAGCGGCTCGTCTGCTGCTGGAGGTAGGCGTCCGACCAGTCGGGGTTGCCTGCTCTCAGTTCGGCGGCGTACTCCTCGAAGTACTGGATCTGCAGGGCCAGCGGCCGGTACCCCTCCGTGACCAGGAGGCGCAGGCCCTCGGGCAGCAGCCTGGCGGCGCGGGCCAGGCGCCAGGCGACGCCCTCACGCAGCTGGGCGTAGGCCCCCTCCGGGTCGGCGAGGCGGTCGTCGACGTCCACGAAGGGCAGTTGGCGCAGGTCCACGAGGGCGTCGCCGCAGTCGTGGACCGGCATGCCGACGACTCTGGGATCGTTCATGAGGATGATCGACGACATGTCTGCCCCTTCGTGGCGACGGTGGCGGGCACAGCTCCGGGGACGGGCTGCCGCCCGCCCCCGAAGTCCCCTCCGTGCCGTGGCAGGGGCTCTACGCGACGAGCGGCCCACACGACCGACGGTGTCGGTGGTGTGGGCCGTACGAGGCATCAGTGGCCTTCCCCCGTGCTCCCCCGATGAATTCCGCTGAGTCCCCCGTTGTTTCCTGCGATCCCCCGTTGCCGCCGGCGTGTTCACCCGCCGACAACCAAAGGATGACGCGGCCCGCTGTAAATTCTCTGCAAGTCCGGGGCGAGCGGATTACAGGGAGCCGTTTCAGGCGGGCTCAGAGCCCCGGCTCGTTCCGTTCGCGTGCCTCGTACGCTGTGAAGACCTCCCGTGCCTCGGCACGCAGTGCGCCTGCCGCGGCCCTGTCCCCCGCGGCCTCGCGCGCCGCCGCGAGATCGCGCAGGGTGCGGGCGCGTGGCAGGGGAAGCCCCAGGTCGTTCCAGAGGGCGGCGGCCACGAGCAGGTGCTGTTCGGCGGCGTCCAGGCGGCCCGCGGCGAGCTCGCACTCGCCCAGGGTGCGCATGCCCAGCGCCTCGCCGAAGCGGTCACGGTGACCGCGGCAGGTGTCGAGTACGTCGCGGATCTCGGCCTCCGCTTCGGCGAGGCGCCCCAGCCTGATCCGGGCCTTGGCCCGCGCCTGCATGGCGTACGCGAGCATGAGCGGGTCCCCCAGTGTGCTCAGCAGGTCCACCGCCCGCCCGGACAGCTCCTCCGCCGCCACGTACTCGCCAAGGGCCCGGTGGACGAGGCCGAGCGAGCGCAGGGTGAGTGATTCGCCGCGGCGGCTGCCGAGCCTGCGATAGGCCCGCAGCGATTCGTCGAGGAAGGAGCGGGAGGCGGCGAAGTCGCCGAGTTCGAGCTGGACGGATCCGGCGTAGCGGCAGGACAGGCCGAGCCCGGGGTCGTCGTGGAGTGCGCGGAATCCGTCGACGGCGCGCACCAGCGTCTCCTGCGCCGCGCGCAGCCGTCCCGCTTCGCGCAGCGCGCTGCCGAGCCCCGCGAAGGCGGCGGCCTGGCCACGGACATCGCCGAGTTCGGCGCAGAGGCCGGCCGCCTGCTTGAAGTAGCCCTGGGATTCGGGGAACCGGTCTTGTTCGTAACGGAGTTGGCCCAGGCCGATGAGTAACAGGGCCTCCCCCGCCCTGTCCTCGGCGCGGCGCGCGGCGGCGAGGGCCGCGTCGTGGGTGCGCCACCACGCTTCGAAGCGGTTGCCGACCGTGTAGGCGGAGGAACACAGCGCCGCCGCGGCCTCGCAGGAGAGGGTGTGCAGGTCGAGGGCGGCCGCGCGCTCGACGGCGGCGGCTATCGCGTCGGCCTCGGCCTCGAACCAGGCGGCCGGGTCGGCGAGCGCCCGCCCGGTGGCTTCGGGTCCGACGGGCCGGACGAGCTGCCGCAGGGAGCGGGGGGCGCCGTTCGGGCTGGTGGAGTCCAGGAGCCCGCGGTGCAGTTCGACCGCGCCGGAGGGTGTGGCGGACGCGGCCAGGCCGGTGAGCCAGAGCCAGGCGCCAAGCGCGCGGCCGACGGCGGCGGCCCGTTCGGCGGGCGGGTCCTCGGCGTCGGCGCGCTCGGCGGCGTACACGCGGACCAGGTCGTGCAGCCGGTAGCGGGGCTGGCCCGCGCGGTCGACGCCGGTGCAGTGCAGGAGCTGCGCGTCGATGAGCTGCTCCACGACACGGTCGGCCGCGGCCTCCTCCACGTCGAGCAGGGCGGTCACCACCCACGCGGCGACATCGGGCGCGGCGAGCAGGCCGAGGCGGCGCAGGGCGGTGCGGGCGGGGGTGTCCAGGGCCCGGTAGCTCAGGCCGAGACCCGCCCGGACTTCCAGGTCGCCGACGGCGAGTTCGTCCAGGCGGTGGTGCTCGTCGGCGAGCCGGTCGGCGAGCATGCGCGCGGTCCAGTGGCGGCGGGTGGCGAGACGGGCGCCGGCGATCCGGATGGCGAGCGGGAGTCCGCCGCACAGCTCGACGATGCGCCGGGCGGCGTCCGGCTCGTCCCTGAGGTACCGCTCCCCCGCGACGCGGCCGAGAAGCTCCGTCCCCGGCTCCGTGTCGAGCACGTCGAGATCGGTGCGGTGGGTGCAGGGCAGGGCGCCGAGGCGGGCTCGCGCGGTGATGAGCACCCCGCAGGTGGCGCTGCCCGGAAGCAGCGGGCGCACCTGGGACTCGCTGGCCGCGTCGTCGAGAACGAGCAGGACGCGACGTCCGGAGACCAGGCTGCGGAAGAGGTCGCGCCGCTCGGCGTCCCCGTCGGGCGGATCAGCGCCCAAGGCGTACAGGAGCCGTCCAAGCACTTCGCCGGGCGCCACGGGATCGGTGGCGCCGCGCAGTTCGGCGTACAGCTGCCCGTCCGGGTACGCGTCGGCGACCTGGTGGGCCGCCCGCACCCCCAGGGTCGACTTGCCGACACCGCCGGGCCCGGACAGCACGACGACCGGCATGGCCTCGCGGGGCCCGGACAGCGCGGCGCGCACGTCGGCCAGTTGCGCGTCCCGGCCGGTGAAGTCGCCGATGGTGGGCGGCAGGAGGGCGGCCACCGGGGTGGCGGCGGCCTCCCGGAGGGCGGGCTCGGCAGGGCCCGCAGCGGCGGGCAGCAGCTCTTCGTCGGCTCGCAGGATCGCCTCGTGCATCCGTCTGAGGTCGGGGCCCGGGTCGATGCCGAGCTCCTCGGTCAGGACGTCGCGGCCCTCGGCGTAGACCGCGAGCGCCTCGGCCTGGCGCCCCAACCGGTAGAGGGCGAGCATGAGTTGACCGCGCAGGCGCTCTCGCGTGGGGTGCTTGGAGACCAGTGCGGTGAGTTCCGCCACCAGGTCCCTCTCGCTTCCCGTCTGGGCGAGCTGCGCGGCGATCCGCTCCTCCAGCGCCGCCTGCCTCGCCTCGTCCAGCTGGTCGGCGACGGCCCGCAGCGTCTCGCCGATCCCGCCGAGTGCGGGGCCGCGCCACAGGGCGAGGGCTTCCCCCAGCAGGCGGGCGGCAGCGCCATGATCTCCTTCGGCGGCCGCCTGCCTGCCCTGTACGGCGAGGCGCTCGAACTCGACGCGGTCGACGAGGGCGGCGTCCACGTGGATCAGATAGCCGGGCGGCCGGGTCTCGATGGCATCGGCGGACAGCGCGCGGCGCAGTGCGCTGACGTACGACTGGATCAGGGAGCGTGCCGTGTCCGGCGGCCTCTCGCCCCAGATGGCGTCGATCAGCGCGTCGACGGACACCACGCGCCCCGGCTCCAGGAGCAGCGCCGCGAGCAGTGCCCGCGGCTTGGGTCCGCCGAGGCTCAGACGGCGGCCCGCACGCCACGCCTCGACAGGGCCCAGCAAGCGGTAGTCGGTGTCCGTGTTCAAGCCCGTCTCCATGGGTCCTTGCCCCGCGCGCCGCCCCCACCGCTCCGGTCCCCGACCGGCTGGTCATACTACGTCTGCCCGCAATCAACTCGCGTGCACACCAAGGGAATCAGGCCATCTGCCGGGGCCGCCGCGCCAGGCTCTGCACGGGAGGCTTCAGCCGGGCGCGGGAGGGCCCTCGCGGGGAGAGGAATCGTCCCGCTCCGGCGCGTCCGCGGCGGGCGCCGGCACAACGCCGCCGCCCTGGAGTCGCTCCAGGTCCGCGGGCCTCACCTGGATCACCAGCAGGGCGATCAGAGCGGCGACGACGGCGAAGACGGCCGCGGCGATGAAGGAACCGGAGATGCCGGAGGCGAGGACCTGGTCGCCCCAGCGCCCCGGCAGCTGTCCCGTCCTGCGGAACTCCAGCTGCTCGGCCCGGCTCGCCTCCGCCAGGAAGCGGGGGACCCGGTCCGTGGCTTCGTTGCGACTGGCCGTGCCGAAGACCGTGACGAGGACGGAGAGGCCGAGCGAACCGCCCACCTGCTGGGTGGCGTTGAGGATCCCGGAGGCCGCTCCGGCGTCCTGTGGTTCCACGCCCGACACCGCCATCAGCGTCAGCGACACGAACTGCATGCCCATGCCGAAGCCGAAGACGAGGAGGGGGCCGAGCAGGCTTCCCACGTACGTGCTGTCGACGTCGGTCAGCGTCAGCCAGCCGAGCCCCACGGCGGCCAGCGTCGCGCCCACCACCATGAAGGGCTTGGGCCCCCACTTGGGCAGCAGCTGCGAGGCGAGTCCCGCGCCCACCGCGATGATCGCGCTCACCGGCAGGAAGGCGAGACCGGCGCGCAGCGGGCTGAAGTCCAGGATGTTCTGCACGAAGAGCGTCAGGAAGAAGAACATGCCGAACATGGCCGCGGCCAGGCACAGCATCATCCCGTAGACACCGGCGCGGTTGCGGTCGCGGAACATCCACAGGGGGGTGATGGGCTGCCGCGAGTGGCGTTCGACGGCGAGGAACAGACCGAGCAGGACGACGGCCGCGGCGAAGGCCGCGATGGTCACGCTGTCGCTCCAGCCGTCCTCGGAGGCACGGATGAAGCCGTAGACGAGCAGCACCATGCCCGCCGTGGAGGTGAGAGCGCCGAGTATGTCGAAGTGTCCCGGGTGGCGCTCGGACTCACGGATGTAGCGGGGTGTGGCGACGGCGATGAGCAGGCCGATGGGGATGTTCACGAACAGGACCCAGCGCCAGTCGAGCCACTCCACGAGCAGCCCGCCCGCGAGCAGCCCTATGGCGCTGCCGCCCGCCGAGACGGCCGCGAACACGCCGAACGCCCTGTTCCGCTCGGGTCCTTCGCAGAACGTCGTGGTGATCAGCGAGAGGGCGGTGGGCGAGGCGATGGCGCCGCCGACACCCTGCAGGGAGCGCGCCGCGAGCAACTGCCAGGATTCCTGGGAGACTCCGCCGAGCAGCGAGGCGAAGACGAAGAGCAGGACGCCGAACATGAAGACCCGGCGGCGCCCGAGGATGTCGCCGAGGCGCCCGCCGAGCAGGAGCAGACCACCGAAGGTCAGCGTGTAGGCGTTGATCACCCAGGACAGGGTCTCGGTCGAGAAGCCGAGCGAGGTCTGGATGTGCGGCAGGGCGATGTTCACGATGGTGATGTCGAGGACCACCATCAGTTGGCACGAGGCGATGACCAGGAGTGCGATACCGCTGCCGCTGCCCCGCTCCGGGGCGGCGGCAGGCTCCGAGGATGTCGCAGGAGAGCCCGTCATGGGAGTGCCGGTGTGTCAGTCAGGCAGTGAACGGGGGCGTTCACCGCTCTCCAGGCTAAGCCCGGCCGTCCGGCCCCGCCAATCGCTCGCGAGGCAGGACTACGAGGCGGGACCGCTCGCCCAGGGCAGCCCGCTCCGGACGCCGCCGGGGGCCGCTCCGGCCGGAATGTGATCCACGACACCCCGGACCGGCGATGACTTGATCGCTTTCCACCTGTCTTACTGGCGACCACACTGCGAGAGACGGGACGACGCCACCATGACCGAAGCCACCAAGGGCCCTGCCAGCTACTTTCCCTCGATCGAGAAGAAGTACGGGCGGCCGATCGCGGAGTGGAAAGACCTCATCCGTTCCTCTCCGCTGACCAAGCACATGGAGCTGGTCGGCTGGCTCAAGACGGAGCACGGCCTGGGGCACGGGCACGCCAACGCCCTGGTCGCGCACACCCTGGCCGAGGCCCGCGCGAAGTGAGCCGTTCTACCGGCTCAGCACGGCACTTCCCTTTCGGCTGCGGCGCCGGGCGAGCCGGTGGAAGGCCTTCGGGCCGCTTTGCCGGGCGGGCAGTGCGCCGGCGACCGCGTCGGCCAGGAGCGTGGTGACCGTCTCGGCGGCGCAGGTGCGGTTGGCGCCGATGCCGCCGCTGGGGCCCCGCTTGATCCAGCCCACGACGTAGGTGCCGGCCTTTCCGGTCACCCGGCCGCCGTCGTGCGGGACGGTACCGGTGGCCTCGTCGAAAGGCAGTCCGGCAACCGGCACCCCGCGGTAGCCGATGGCGCGCAGCACCATGCCCGTCCGGATCGTCCGCTCTCCCGACGCCTGCGCGACGCGCACGCCCTCGACGGCTTCCTCGCCGAGCATTTCCACCGCGGTGGTGTGGAAGCGGAGCACGATCCGCCGTCCCGGAGCAGGCGCCTGCGCCCAGTCGACGCGGTCACGTGTGACGCCTCGCAGGAGGGCCGCCCGGCCCTTCGGATCAGTCGCCGTGTCCGCTTCGTCGATGGCGGCCGCGATCCGGGGGTCATGGTCGTCCACGACCAGGTCCAGGCCCGGTACGTGCTTGAGGGCGAGCAGTTCGGACTTGGTGTACGCGGCGTCCTCGGGTCCCCGCCGCCCGATCAGGACCACCTCGCGCACCTTCGCGGACCGCAGCGCCGCCAGCGCGTGGTCGGCGATGTCGGTGCGGGCGAGGCCGTCGGGGTCGGCGAGCAGGATCCGCGCGACGTCGAGGGCCACGTTGCCGTTGCCGACGACGACCACGCGCTCGGCGGACAGGTCGATCGCGTCCGGTGTGGCGTCCGGGTGGCCGTTGTACCAGGCGACGAACGCCCTCGCGGACATACTGCCCGGCAGGTCCTCGCCCGGCACGGACAGGGTGTGGTCGGCCGCCGCGCCCACGGCGTAGATGACGGCGTCATGGTGGGCGGCCAGCTCCTGCGCGGTGACGTCGGTGCCCACGTCGAGCCCGAGATGCATCCGCACCCTCGGATGCGTGTGGAACCGCGCGAAGGTGTCGCCGGCCTTCTTCGTGGCGGGGTGGTCCGGTGCCACTCCGAAGCGCACGAGACCGCCGGTCACCGGCAGCCGGTCGATCAGGGTCACTTCGGCACTGGTGTGCAGGAGCAGGTCCTGGACCGCGTACATCCCGGCAGGGCCGGTGCCGACGACGGCGACCTTGAGCGGCGCGAAGTCCGACGGCAGGACGCGCGGGAAGGTCGGCTCGTCCCAGGCATGGAAGTTCGGCCCGTCCGGGACCGGTTCGGGCGTTTGGTCCGCGAAGTACGCCGCGTTGATCGCGGCGTACTCCCGCTGTGCGACGGGCAGGCTGTCCACCGGGAAGATCGCCTCGACCGGGCAGGCGTCGGCGCAGGCGCCGCAGCCTATGCAGGTGGCCGGGTCGATGTGCAGCATCTCCGTGCTGCCGAAGGCCCGCTCCTGCGGTGTCGGGTGGATGCAGTTGACCGGGCAGGCGGCGACACAGGTGGCATCGCTGCAGCAGGTCTGGGTGATGGCGTAGGAGGTCATGTCGTCGGCTCGACTCGCTCGGGTCGGATGAGGCCGGCTCAGGTGAGGCCGGTCCGGCTCGGGCCGGCTACTGGCCGGCTCAGATGAGGTTGGCGCGCTTGTAGAAGGCCAGGGCCGGCTTGGTGAGCAGCCGGGAGGAGGCCAGGAACTCCATCAGGCCCGAACAGCTGGACCGCATCATCGACTTGTGGTGTTCGTTGGCCTTCGCCTCGGCGAGGGCACGCTTCTCGTCGAGTCCGGCGTTCGCGTACACCTTGGGGTTCACCATGCTGGTGACGATGTAGTACGACGCGATGGCGACGACGAACGCGTTGATCTGGCGGCGCAGTCGGCCCGCGCCGGAAAGGCGCTTGGTCGTCTGGTCACGGGCGAACTTCATGTGCCGTGATTCCTCGACGACATGGATGTTGTTGATCGTGCGGACGAAGGGCACGACACGCTCGTCCCGCATCCAGTCGCGCTGCATGACGTCGAGCACCTCTTCGGCCACGAGGATCGCGGCGTACGCCGCCTCGCCGAAGGCGACTGTCTTGAAGACCCGGCCGAGTTCCCTCGTGAAGCGGTTGGGCCGGTAGGCGGGAGCCCCCAGCTTCTGGGCGCCGCGGGCGAACATGATCGAGTGCCGGCACTCCTCGGCGATCTCGGTGAGCGCCCACTGCACTTCGTCGCTGGCCGGGTTCTTCGCGTACACGTCACGCAGCACCATTTGCTGCAGGATCATCTCGAACCAGATGCCCGTACTGGCCACCGACGCGGCTTCCTGCCGTGTGAGCTCCTTGCGCTGGGCCTCGGTGAGTTCCTGCCAGTACGACGTGCCGTACAGGGAGCACCACTCCGGGCTCGCTCCGTGGAAGTCCCGGTCGAGCGGCGTGTCCCAGTCCACTTCGGTGGCCGGATCGTAGGCCGACACGGCGGCCGAGTCGAGCAACCGCCGGGCGACGTCGTCCTCTTCGGGCTCTTCGGGGCGGTGCTGCGAGGTCGGCCGAACAGTGCTGCTTGCCATGCTGCGGCTCCTTGACTCTGATGCGTACGTTCTCGTGTTCGCTCAGGCAACGGACCGGGGCGCCGTCCCGCAACGCGCCGCGACCCGCTTGTTAGACAGACCGTATAACAAGGAGAGCGGCGAGCCTACCCCTCAGTAAGAAGTGAATATGCGCAAGTTCTTGCAGCAATAACTCCGCTCCACGGGGCAGTAGTTGAAATTTCTTGCAGAAAGTATTGACGCGTACATGCGTGAAAGGCAGGCTCCCCCTCGGAATCCCCCCACGGCAGCCTCCCCCTCGAGTAGTTGCCTTCTTTGGGCACAGCTGTGCCCGGTCCCGAAGGAGCCGCATCATGCAGCACCGTCTCCGCCTCCTCGGCTCGACGTCGGCCGGGGTCCTGGCCGCGGCCGGCCTCGCGACGTTCGCCCCCTCGCAGTCGCAGGCGACACCGCCCGGCGAGAAGACCGTCACCGCCACCATGTTCGAGCGGCAGTACGCGGATGTGGGCAAGGCCTGCACCGACCAGCTCGGCCCGTCGGGCTACGGCTACGTCCAGGTGTCGCCCGCCTCCGAGCACATACAGGGTGACCAGTGGTGGACCTCGTACCAGCCCGTCAGCTACAAGATCGCGGGCCGTCTCGGCGACCGCGCCGCCTTCAAGAGCATGGTCGACGCCTGCCACCGGGCGGGCGTCAAGGTCATCGCGGACGCCGTCATCAACCACATGGCGGCAGGCTCGGGCACGGGCACCGGCGGCACCGCGTACGGCAAGTACGAGTATCCCGGCCACTTCCGGGACGCGGACTTCCACGCCTGCCGCACGGCCATCACCGACTACACCAGCCGTGACAACGTCCAGAACTGCGAACTGGTGGGCCTGGCCGACCTCGACACGGGCAGCGACGCGGTACGGAGCACCATCGCCGCGTACCTCGACGACCTGCGGTCCCTCGGCGTGGACGGTTTCCGCATCGACGCCGCCAAGCACATGGCCGCCGCCGACGTGGCCGCCGTCACGGGCAAGATGAGCGACCCCGGGTTCTGGGTGTCGGAGGTGATCCACGGCGACGGCGAGGCGGTGCAGCCCGACGAGTACACGGGCATCGGGGACGTCGACGAGTTCCGTTACGGCGGGCACCTCAAGAGCGCCTTCCAGGGTGGCGACATCGCGCAGCTGAAGTCGGTCGCGGAAGGCAAACTGGGCAGCGGCTCCGCCCGGACGTTCGTCGACAACTGGGACACCGAGCGGAGTGGTTCGACGCTCACCTACAAGGACGGCGAGACCTACGCCCTCGCCAACGTCTTCATGCTCGCGTCCCCCTACGGCTCACCGAACGTGTACTCCGGATACGAGTGGTCCGAGAAGGACGCCGGCCCGCCCAGCGGCGCGGACGGCTGGACGAACACGCACGCCCAGCAGGCGATCACCGGCCTGGTCGGGTTCCGCAACGAGGTGGGCGCCGCCGAGCTGACCGACTGGTGGGACAACGGCGGCAGCGCCCTCGCCTTCGGCCGCGGCGACAAGGGGTTCGTCGCCCTCAACAACGGCGACGGCGAGCTGACCCGAACCTTCACGACGTCCCTGCCCGGCGGCACGTACTGCAACGTCGCCAAGGCATCCCCGGACAGTTGCGACGGCAACACGGTCACCGTCGGGAACGACGGGAAGGTCGAGACCAAGCTGCCCGCCCGCGGCGCCCTGGCCCTGCACACCGGGGCGAAGGCGGGCTGACCCTGCGCCAGGCGGAACTACGTCAGGCGGAACACCGGGTGACGTGCCGACTCGGCGGCGAACTCCTCGTCCGTCGAGTCGCCCGTCACGTCGAAGTAGGGGCGGGTGACCGGCACTTCGCGCCAGTACTGGCGCAGCACGGGGACGCTTTCCTCGGGGCCTAGCTCGACCACGCGCACGGTCTGCGACTTACCGCCCCTGCTCAGCTCGATCTGCCCGGCCGCGCGGGCGTTGCGCACCCAGTTGCTCACCCCGTAGGCGCCGACGACCCAGCGCTCGCCCCCGGCCGACATCACGTCGACCGGGGTGGAGAACAGGCGGCCCGACTTCCTGCCGCGCACGGTAAGGATGTACCGGTAGCCCTTACCGATCCCGAACCGGGTCATCGTCCGGAACACGCCGTTGATCAGACGCGTGCCGAAACCGACGCGATACGTCTTCGCCATAGCCTTCTTCCTGTTCTGCGACCGGCGGTCACCGCGCGGCCAGCAACTGAGCCGCGCCCTGGCGGGCTTGGCGCGCCGGTTCGGGTGAACCCGATATGGCGGCCGCGGTCATGGCCCCCTCCGCGAGCAGGACCAACGGGCCGACAGTCTGCCCGGGTTCGCCCGCGGCGGCCACAAGTGAGGCCATGTAGTCATGAAACGCGCGCTTGTGCGCCCGCACGGTGTCGGCCACCGCCGGGTCGACGGCCCCGAGTTCACCGAAGGAATTGATGAAGGCGCAGCCCCGGAAGTCCGGCTCGGTAAACCATTCGTAGAGCCAGTCGTAGACGGCGAGGACGCGCTCCGTCCCGCCGGGCCGGGCGTCGGCGTACTCGGCGAGCCGTGCCCGCCAGCGGCGGTCGCGGCGTTCGAGCCAGGCGCGGACCAGCTCCGATTTCGACGGGAAGACCTGGTAGAGGCGCTTGAGCGACACGCCGGAGGCCGCACGCACCTGGTCCATGCCCACGGCCTGGACTCCCCGCTCGTAAAAGAGCTCGTCGGCGGTGTCGAGCAGCCTGACTTCCGCTTCGGCGCGGTCCATGAGTGCTCCTGGCAAGGTGAGACGCGAGAACGTACGTTCTCTCACGCTACTACGGGGCGGCTCGCCGCTGCACCATTGCGCGAGAACGACCGTTCTCCTATCGTGGGCGCCCTCGACGGAGAACGAGCGTTCTCATAGTCTTCGTACGCCTCACCCCTGAGGAGAGCCATGACCGCACGACCCCCAGTTCCGCCCTTCACCCGGGAGACCGCGGCCGAGAAGGTCCGCCTCGCCGAGGACGGCTGGAACTCCCGCGATCCCGAGAAGGTGGCTCTCGCCTACAGCAAGGACTCCCGCTGGCGGAACCGCGCGGAGTTCGTCACGGGGCGCGACGCCATCACCGCCTTCCTCTCCCGCAAGTGGAACCGTGAACTCGACTACCGCCTCATCAAGGAACTGTGGGCGCACGACGGCAACCGCATCGCGGTGCGCTTCGCCTACGAATGGCACGACGACTCCGGTGCCTGGTACCGCTCGTACGGCAACGAGAACTGGGAGTTCGACGACGACGGCCTGATGCGGGTCCGGCACGCGTGCATCAACGACCTGCCCATCCAGGAGTCCGACCGCGTGTACCACTGGCCGCTCGGCCGCCGTCCCGACGACCACCCGGGCCTCAGCGACCTGGGCCTGTGATCCCTATGACCCTGGTGTCCGCGGACCAGCGCCTCAGGAGAAGCGGGAACACTGCACCCTGCACGGCGACCGCGACCCAGAACAGACCGGTGCTGCCGGAGCGTTCGGCCAGCTGGTAGCCCTCGCCCCCGGCGGCTCCGCTGGCGAAGGCGCCTATTCCGGCCGCGAGCCGCTGGTGGCCGAACACAAGGGCCGGTGCGCGGGGCGAACGGGCGAGGGCTTCGAGGTCGTTCTTGAAGAAGAGGACGATCTCCCCGAGACAGACGAGCAGCGCACCGGCCAGGATCGCGGCGTGGTTGCCGACAGCGAGCGTGGCCGTCCCTGCGGCCATCGCCCCGAAGCCGAACCACAGGGCTCGGGCGTAGGGCAGGCGGGCGATCCAGTCCGAGAGAAGGGGTTGCGCGACGACGAGCAGGAGGGCGTAGAGCGCGAGGACCAGGCCGTAGTACGTCGTCGATGTGCGGGGCACCGCGTACAGCGCGAGGTAGTGCTGGAAGAACATGAAGACGTACAGGCTCAGGACGGTGGCCGCGAACGGCAGCACGGCGAGACCTGCGAACGCCCTCTCCCGGCACGCCGACTGCCCTTCCCCGGCTCCGATGGTCCACCCGTGATCAGGGCTCTCACTGGGCAGCAGGACATGGCCCACGGCGATCGCCCCGAACAACGCGGTCACGACGGTGAAGAGCCCGGCAGAGGCGCTGAGCACGAACGGCGCCGCGGCCAGCGGCCCCAGGGCGATGCCCGCGTTGAGCGCCGAGCCGCTCGCGGACAGCAGCAGGGGGCGCTGCTCCGCATCGACCTCGTGTATCAAGTAGGCCTTGTTCGCGGGCAGATAGAGCGCGGCGCCGACGGAGACGAGGAAGAGGGCGAAGACGGCGGCGGCCGGATGGCGGAGGCCGGGCAGGAAGCAGGCGAAGCCCGCCGTGCGGATGACCAGGGCCAGCAGCATCGTGTGCCGCAGCCCGATCCGCTCGGCGACCGCGCCGCCCACCACTCCGCCCGAGAACTGCACCAGCGAGGCGACGGCGAGCACGACACCAACCGTGCCGAGCCCCATGCCGAGCCGCTCGTGGAGCAGCACCGACATGAAGGGCAGGACGGCGAAGCTGCCGAGCGGGATCAGGAACGACCCGGCGAGCAGGAAGCGCTGCGGCCCGGTGAGCCGCGCGAGACCGGATCGCAGGCGCCCGCGCGGCTTGCCCGGCAGGGTCACTCCGGGGCGTCGGCGGCGACGAGCGGCCGTATGCTCCCGGCCGCGCTGAGCGCTCGGTGCAGGGCGAGTTCCGCGGTCGCGCCCTCGGCCAGGACGATGCCGGTGCAGCCGCGCTGATCGCTGACGTGCTGCAGGCGGTCGCCGGGGGCCGCGGTGGGGTACCACTCGGGCGAGCCGGGGAAGGCGGCGAGGCCGTCCACGCCGGTCCATCCGGTGAGGATGCCTGGCCGGTCGGGATAGACGAGGACGAATCCTGACGCGGGTCCGGTGGCGAGTCCTGCGGCGGTACCCGTGGCCGCCGGTGCGTCGAGCAGGGCGGGGCGCAGGCCGAGCGCCACGGCGATCATCGCGTCGTACACGTTGGTGCGCAGGGCGCGGCACAGCGCCTCGCCGACGAGCGCGCCACCGATGCGGCGGTTGATCTCGACGAGCTCCGGTCCGTCGGTGGTGAGGACGTACTCGACGTGCGCGAAGCCCGCGTCGTGGCCCGCTGTCTCCAGGACGCGCCCCACCCAGTCCTGGATCAGGGCGAACTCCGGCTCGGGCAGGGCGACGGGGAAGGCCGCGGCCTCCTCGCGGACGGACGGCTCGGGAGACATCTGGCGGCTGAGCACCCCCAGGAGCTTCGTCTCGCCCGCCCAGCTGAGCGTCTCCGCGCTGTAGACGGGTCCGGCGAAGAAGGGCTCCGCGAACAGCCGCCCGGCGAAGGGACGCCCGGCGGCTTCACGGAGAGCCGCGTGCAGCTGCCGCTCGTCACGGACCAGCCAGACGTTGCGGGACGAGGTGCCCGCCGAGTCCTTGAGGACCACCGGCAGGCCGATCTGCCGGAGCACCACGTCGGCCGCCGCGGGGTCGGCCGGGATCGTGAGGGCGGGGCCGCGGCTGAGGTTCTGGGCGTGGAGGAGGTTGCGCACCCGGGGCTTGTCCCGCAGCACGCGGACGGCGGCCGGGTCGGGCCCCGGCAACCCGAGTTCGGCGGCCAGGTCCGCGCCCGGCACGCTCCACGTGTCGGTCGAGTTGATGAGTCCCTTGAGGCCGGGCACGGCGGCCAGAGCCGCGGCGGAGGCCTCCATGTCGTGGGTGTCGACGTCGACGATGTCGAGCGCGCCCGGTTCCAGGCGGTCCAGCTCATGGCGGTAGACCGCGCGGTCGCCCGTCAGCAGGCAGAGCCGGTGCCCGGCGGTCTCTGCCGCCTCCACAAGGCGTCCGAGGCCGAAGGTGAGTGCTTCCAGGGCGGCGATCGTCACGATGCCTTCCCCTCCTTCTCGTGCTTCTCGTGCTTCTTCGTACGTACGTCGTAGCTGCGCCGGTTCCACTCCATCGCCGACCACGGCATGGCGAGGTCGGCGAGGTCCGTGATCTGGTGCGGTTTGAGGGTGCGTGGGTCGAGCGCCTCCTGGTGTCGGGCGAAGACCCGCTCGGTGTAGCGGTGTCCCGTGTCCGCGCCGATCACCAGATGCATCCGGTCCGGGTTCCGAGCCGCCTCCCAGGCCGTGACGAGGTGGGCCGCACCGGTGGAGAGACCGGCGAACACGGCGTGGGCGCGCAGCAGATCGACGGCTCCCGCCATGGCGTGCCGGAAGTCCACCCAGTGGAGGGTGTCGTACAGGTCGTGGCGGACGTTGTCGAAGGGGATCGAACTGCCGATCCCGGCGATGATCGCCTCTGGATCGCTGAAGTCCTCGCTGCCGAACGTGACGCTGCCGAAGGGCTGTATGCCCAACAGCCGCACTTCGCGCCCGCGTTGACGCAACGGCCGGACGAGCCCTCCCGTGGAGGCGCCGGTACCGACGGCGCCGACCACGGTGAGCGGGGACTCGGGCAGCGCGGCGTCGACCAGGTCAGCGAACTCCGCGTAACCGGCGTGGTGGACTCCGTCGTGGTACTGCCGCATCCAGTGCACGTCGGCCCGCCTGCCGAGCAGTTGGCGCACCCGGTGCACCCGGCGCTCCTGGTCGAGCCGCAGACTGTCGGAGGGTGGCATCTGGTCCACCGTGGCGCCGAGAATCTCCAACTGGGCCCGCATCGCGGCATCGACGGTGGTGGAGGCCACGATGTGGCAGCCGAGCCCGTAGCGGTGGCAGGCCATGGCGAGGGCAAGGGCGTAGATGCCGCTGGAGCTGTCGACGAGGGTCTGGCCGGGCCGCACGGTCCCGCGCTCCAGGAGGGTGCGCACCGCGCCGAGCGCCGCGTACACCTTCATCGTCTCGAAGCGCGCGAGGACGACGTTGTCGGAGAGCCGCAGCAGGTCGGGGGCCTTCATCGCGTCGGTGATGTGCCCGTGGACCGTGGCCGCGGGCGCCGCCGCAATACGCGAAGGGGGCAAGGGGATCACCGTCCGACCGACCGGAGGTAGCCGCCCAGGTCCTCGGCGCCCTTGACGTTGCGCGGGCCGCTGACGGCGTCACCGTAGGACATGACGAAGAAGCGGCTCTCCTGCACGGCAGGGACCGACTTCAGGCTGTCGAGCGACTTCAGGTGGGCGATCTTGTCCTTGGCCGGCTGGTCGGCGTAGTCGATGATGACGATGACCTCGGGCCTCGCCTTGATCACGGGCTCCCAGCCCACCGTCGTCCAGCCCTTGTTCAGATCGTCGAAGACGTTGGTGGCGCCCGCGGCCTTGATGATGTCGTTCGGTGCGGCATGACGTCCGGCGGTGAAGGGCTGGTCCGTGCCCGAGTCGTAGACGAAGACCTTGGCCGGGTCGCCCTTCCGGGGCCAGGTCTTCTTCAGGGCTTCGACGCGTCCTTTGAGGTCGGTGACGACCTTCTCGGCACGCTTCTCCACACCGAAGATCCGGCCCAGGTTGTCCAGATCCGTGTAGAGCGCTTCCAGGGGCGTGATGTCGACGCTCTTGTCGCCGTAGTCCCAGCACGTCTCGGTGTGCAGGTAGCTGGCGGCCCCGACCTTGTCGAGCAGGGCGGGCGTGATGCCCCGCTCCTCGCTGAAGCCGGAGTTCCAGCCGGCGAACACGAAGTCGGCCTTGGCGTCGGCCACGATCTCGCGGGTGATGCGCTCGGTGCCCAGGCGCTCCACGTCGGCGTAGTCCTTGCGCCAGGGTGAGCCCTTGATGGAGGGGTCGCCGAGCTTGTTCATGACGTAGCCGCGCATCCGGTCGGCGAGACCGAGGGAGAACATCTTCTCGGCGCCGCTGACGTCGTACGCCACCGGACGCTTCGGACGGGTGTACGTGACGTCCTTGCCGCAGTTGGAGACGGTGACCGTCTGCGTCTTGTTCTCCGCCGTCGGCTCCACCTCGGCGCCGCAGCCGGTGGTCAGGAGCCCGGTGGCCAGCAGCACGGCGGCCGCCACGGCGCGGGACAGCGGTGGTCGGATCATGAGTGCGGTCCTTCTGATAGGGCGCCCAGGGCGTCGGCGGGGGCCGGGGCGCCGGTGGGGGCGAGGTCGTAGACGAGCTGAGGGGCTCCGGTGCGGGGGTGGTGCACGACCGTGGCGTCCACGCCGAACACCTTGCGGATCAGCTCCGGGTCGAGGATCTCCGCCGGGCTGCCCGTGGCTACCAGGGAGCCGGAGCTGAGGACGGCGATGCTGTCGCAGGCGGCGGCCGCCAGATTGAGGTCGTGCAGGGCGGTGAGCACGGTGAGGCCCGATCCGCGCAGGAAGGAGAGGAGCTCCACCTGGTGGCGGATGTCCAGGTGGTTGGTGGGCTCGTCGAGGACCAGGACGCGGGGTTCTTGGACCAGGGCGCGCGCCACGAGCACGCGCTGCCGCTCGCCGCCGGAGAGGGTGAGCACGCTGCGGGCCGCGAGGTGGGTGACGTCGAGACGGTCCATCGCCTGGCGGCACAGGGCCTGTTCGCGTGCGGTGAGGGGCTGGTTGCCGTTCACGTGCGGGGCTCGGCCGAGGGCCACGACTTCCCCGACCGTGAAGTCGAGTTCGGTGTGGCTCTCCTGGGTGAGCGCGGCGATCGACCGGGCGCTGTCGCGCAGTTTGAGCGTCGTCAGGTCGGCGCCGTCCAGGAGCACGGCGCCCGACGTGGGCCGCAGCGCCCGGTAGACGCAGCGCAGGGCGGTGGACTTGCCGCTGCCGTTCGGTCCGACGAGCCCGACGACCCGGCCCGCCTCCACCTCGATGTTCAGCCGGTCGACCAGGGCACGCCCGGCCGCCTCGACCGAGAGTTCGCGCAGTACGAGGGTCATCTACCGCCCTCCGAACAGATAGCCGCGGCGGCGCATCAGCACGATGAACACCGGTACGCCGATCAGCGCGGTGATGACCCCGAGCGGCAGCTCCTCGGGAGCGAAGGCGGTACGGGCGACGAGATCGACCCAGACCAGGAAGCAGGCACCGGCGAGCGGAGCGACCGCGAGCACCCGGCGGTGCGTCGAGCCGACGAGGATGCGTACGACATGCGGCAGGACGAGCCCGACGAAGCCGATCGCGCCGCTGACCGCGACGATGAGCCCGGTGACCGCCGCCGTGAGGAGGAAGAGGCGCCGCCGCAGCGCCTCCGCGTCCACGCCCAGGCTGGCCGCGGTCTCGTCCCCCAGCGAAAGGACGTCCAGCGACCGGCTCTGGCGCAGCAGCACCACGACCGTCACCAGGACGGCGCCGGCCGCGAGCGGCAGCGACTCCCAGGACGCCGAGCCGAGACTGCCGAGCAGCCAGAACAGCACGGTGCGCGCGGCCTGGCCGTTCGGGGAGAGGAAGACGAGCACGCTCATCAGCGCCTGGAACCCGTAGGCCAGCGCGACGCCGGTGAGGACGAGGCGCAACGGCGTCAGGCCGAGCGGCCCGCGCGCGGCCAGATACACGAGGACGGTGGCGCCGAGCGCCCCGAGGAACGCGGCGGCGGACAGCGCGTAGACGCCGAGCCCGGCGAAGACCCCGAACACGACGACCGCGGTGGCACCGACCGAGGCGCCGGAGGAGATGCCGAGGACGAACGGGTCCGCGAGGGCGTTGCGCACCAGCGCCTGGATGGCGACGCCGACGACGGAGAGCCCCGCACCGACCACGGCGGCGAGCAGCACCCGCGGGGTGCGCACGTGCCAGACGATGGAGTAGCCGGTGACGTCGTCCGCCCCGATGCTGCCGCCGGTGAGGGCGGCGGTCAGGAAACGCACGACGTCCCCGAGCGGCACGACGGTCGGCCCGAGGGCGATCCCGGCCAGGACGGAGACGACCAGCGTCACGGAGAGCACCGTCAGCGTGGTCACGAGCCGGCCGCGGCCCGCCTTGCCCGCCGCCGGTTCATGCGGGGGCGCCTTGGGGGAGGTGTCCCATGTTGTGGCCTCGGTCATGAAGTCCCTTCGCCTGTAGGGCGGTTCGGAGCTGCGTGGCCGCTTCCGCGCGGTGCGGCACGCCTCAGTAGTCGGCGGTCGGTGCCGCCGGGTTCCCGGAGATTCACCAACTGGCCCGGTCACCGGCCGGGCTTGGTGCCTCGCACGATCAAACGCCGCGCGTGATGGTCGTAGGGCTCGCCGTCGAAGCCGCCGAAGCACTCCACGCCGGTGAACCCGGCGTCCTCGAAGAGGGTGCGCAGTTCGGCGGCGCTGTAGAGGAAGGAGGTGATCGATGCCTCGCGCGCGACGCCGTCCCGTACGAGCGTCCAGTCGGTCCGCAGCCGCGTCCAGCTCTCCAGAACGGTGTCGCGCTGCACCACGTAAGCGCCGTCGAGTTCGACGATCTGCGGGCGGCCGATCCATCCGGCGAGCACTTCCTTGCCCATCACGTCGATCAGCAGCTGCCCGCCGGGCGCCAGCGAGGCATGCGCGTTGCGCAGCACCCGGAAGTTGTCCTGCGGGGCGTCGAAGTAGCCGAAAGAGGTGAAGACGTTGAGCACGACGTCGTACGCGTCCGGCTCGACGTGGGTGAGCATGTCCGCCCGGATCAGGCGGACATCGACGCCGGCGTCCGCACACCCGGCCTCGGCCCGCTTCAGGAGCTCCGCACTGAGGTCCACCCCCGTGACGTCGTAGCCGCGGCGCACCAGTGGCGCCAGGTAGAGGCCGGGCCCGCAGCACAGGTCCAGGACGCGGCTGCCCGCCGGGAACGCCAGGAGCGGCGAGCGCGCGACGACATCCGCCGTCTCCGCCCGCCGCCGCTCGGAGAACATCGTCTCGGAGAAGTCGGTCCAGAACCCGTCGTCCTCGTACCAGTGCATGCTGCCGCGACCTCGATCCGGTGAGCCGTCCGTGACTTGCTCACCAGTGGTCGGGCGCGGACCACTTCTGGTTCCCGGTCAGTTCCGGGTGTTCCGGGTGTTCCGGGTGTTCCGGTGGGCCAGCCACACCTGTCATCTAGCCATAGATTCCCGTCACTCTAATCGTTAACATACAGACTGTTCAGTACGGTGACACTGCCGCGACCTCGAATCCGGGCCTCCGCGCGCCTTCCTCCGCATGCCCTCTCCGCCGCACCCGCCCCTGCTCCCTCGACCGCAGGAGTCCTCATGGCCACCCCGCACACCTCGCCCCTGACGCTCGAAGACGCCCCGGCGCCACCCGCGTTCGACCGGCGGCGTGCTTGGCTGATCACCGCGATGATCGTCGCGTTCATGCTGATCAACTACGCCGACAAGTCCGTCCTGGGGCTCGCGGCCGTCCCGATCATGGATGAGCTGGACATCAGCAACAGCACGTACGGCATGATCTCCAGCTCGTTCTCGATCCTGTTCAGCCTCTCCGGGCTCGTCGTCGGTTTCGTCTCGTCACGCGTCTCGAGCCGGGCGCTGCTGTTCACCATGGCTCTGCTGTGGGCGGTGGCCCAACTGCCCGTGCTGATCGTGGCGGCGGTCCCGACACTGATCGCGGGACGGGTGCTGCTGGGTGCGGCCGAGGGCCCGGCCGCCTCGATGTCCATGCACGCGCTCTACAAGTGGTTCCCCTTGGACCGGCGCGGACTGCCGTCCGCGCTGCAGATCAGCGGTGCCGCACTCGGCACCCTCATCGCGGCGCCCGTCGTCACCTGGCTCATCACGGCCTTCGGCTGGCGCTCGGCCTTCGCGGCGCTCGCGGTGACCAGCCTGGTGTGGAGTCTGATCTGGTGGCGGGTCGGGCACGACGGCCCCTTCGGGCAGGCGCGCCCCAGCAGCCCCGGCACGAGCGCGCCCCAGCCGGGCCAACCCCGGCTCCCCTACCGGAGACCCCTGCTGAACGGCACGGTCCTCGGGAGTATCGCGGGGGCTTTCGGCGCCTCCTGGGCCCTGGCCCTCAGCCACGCATGGCTGCCCGCGTACTTCAGGACCCAGCTCGACTTGACACCGGGCGGCGCGGCGACGGTCATCAGTGGCATCTCCGCGTTCAGCTTCGTCCTCCTCCTCGCGGTCTCGCCGTTCGCCGACGCGCTGAACCGGCGGGGCGTCTCCAGCCGCTGGGCGAACGGCGCACCCCAGGGGATCGCGGTCGCCGTCGCCGGGCTCGCCATGGCGAGCTTCTCCTTCGTGGGGAGCGGGTGGCCCCAACTCCTGCTGATCGCCGTGGCGTTCGGAGGGCACGCCATCGTCTTCCCCTTGCACTACATGACGACGGCCGCCGTCGTCCCCGCCCACCAGCGCGGAGCCCTCTTCGGCATCGTCGCCGCGACGGGGACGCTGCCCGGACTCGTCGCGCCCTACCTCACCGGCCACCTGCTCGACACCGCGGACTCACAGAGCGCGGGATACACCGGCTCGTTCCTGCTCTCCGCGGCGGTCATGCTCCTGTCCGGGCTCACGGCGCTGGTGTACATACGGCCGGAGCAGGACGCCCGGCGGCTCGGGCTGACTCATGACGAGTCCGACTCATGACGAGTCTGACTCCTGATGAGCCGGGCTCACGATGAGCCGGGCTCACGATGTGTCCGCTCGGGGCGGCGCGTCGCATCAGGCCGGCGCGTCGAAGCCGCTGGCCCAGTAGCGGCCGCGCAGAGCCAGGTCCAGGAGCTGGCGTACGACCTCCTCGGGGGGCATCGGCGGCGTCTCCTGCTCGGCCCACCACCGCAGTACGGCGACCTGCTCGCCCACCCAGACGCGGGCGAGGAGGTCGGCGTCGATGCGTGGTTCGACGCCATTGCGGTCGGCGCGGGCCCGGAACTCCTCGGCGGTGGCCCGTGCGCAGGTGTCCACGAACATCTGCAGGGGTTTGCCGTCGCCCTCGCCGCGCAGCACGATCCGGTACAGATCGCGCTCCTCGCGCGCGTGCCGCAGCATCTCCAGGACCGGCTTGCCCGTGAAGCCCACGGCACTGTCGGCGACGGTCGGCCGCAGCCGCTCCCCCAGCTCTTCGAGCAGGTCGGACGTCACCCGCGCGAACAGGCCCTCCTTGTCCTTGAAGTGGGCGTAGAAGGTCGCGCGGGCCACGTCGGCGCGCTCGGTGATGTCCTCCACGGTCAGCGCGGTGAAGCCGCGTTCGAGGACCAGCTCCACCAATGCGGAGCCCAGAGCCCGTCGCGACCGTCGTGTGCGCCTGTCCTCGGCCATGGAGGCCCTCCTCGCCCGCAGTGGTGATTGCGGGCCCAGTCTAGAAGACTCTTGACAGTCCAGAGGTTACTGAACAAGCTGTCTGTAATTGAGCATGTTGTTTACTTTCATGTCTGCGCTGCTGCCCCTCCCCTGCCTTCTCCGGAGAACCGTGATGAACCTCGGTACCTATCTGACCCGCAGCGCCCGCTACTGGCCGCGGGCGACGGCCCTCGTGTGCGGCGACCGCTCATGGACCTACGACCAGTTGGACACCGCCACCAACCGACTGGCCTCCGCACTGATCGCCCGCGGCCTGCGCCCCGGCGACGCCGTGGCTTCGCTCGCCTGGAACCGGGGCGAGCTGGTGGAGGTCGAATTCGCCCTCTACAAGGCCGGGTTGATGCGCGCTCCGATCAACGCACGCCTGGGGCGCGGCGAGGTCGCGCACATCCTGCGCTACGCCCCCGTACGCGCCCTCGTCTTCGACGCGGCCCACCGCGAGGACGCGCTCGCCGCGATCGCCGAGGCCGGTACCGACTGCCTGCCGGTGCCGCTCGACGGGCTGCATGGGGAAGACGCGCGGTCCGTCACCTACGAGACGCTCCTGGCCGAGGGCAGCGAGGAGACGGTCGCCGTCGACCTCGACGAACACGCTCCCTGCGTCCTGAACTTCACCTCCGGCTCCACCGGAGCTCTCAAGGCCGCCGTGCAGACGGTCGGCAACCGGCTCGCGAACATGCGCAAGCAGTTGATGAGCGATGAGTCCCGCCCGCGGCCCGGCACCCGCTACCTCGCCTGCGGCCCCATCACCCACGCCACCGGCATGGGCCTGCTGGCCGGGGTGTTCGGCGGCTCGACCACGCACATCCTGCCTGCCTGGAGCGCCGAGGCGTTCGTGGAGGCGGTGGAGAAGGAGCACATCACCGCGACGTTCCTCGTGCCCGCCATGCTGAACATGGTGCTCGCCCACCCCGGCGCCGCGGCGCGGGACCTGTCGTCACTGACCAGCGTACGGATCGGAGGCGCGCCCATCTCACCCCAGCGTCTGCGTGACGCCGTGGAGTTCTTCGGGCCGGTCGTCGCGCAGGGGTACGGCCTGGGTGAGACCACCAGCGTGGTGGCCGGACTGAGCAGCGCGGAGATCGCCCACGCGGTCAAGGAGGACCCGGAGCTCCTGCAGTCCTGCGGCCGGGCCTCGTACGACACCGAGATCCGTGTCGTCGACGAGAGCGGGCGCGAGCGCGCGCCGCGCGAGATCGGCGAGGTCATCGTGCGCGGACCCGACTGCGTACGGGAGTACTGGCAGGAGCCGCAGCTGTCCGCCGAGACCTTCCGCGACGGGTGGGTGCACACCGGTGACCTGGCATGGATGCGTGAGGACGGCTATCTCTTCCTGGTCGACCGCAAGAAGGACATGATCATTTCCGGCGGCTTCAACATCTACTGCACCGAGGTCGAGTCCGCCCTCTACGAACACCCCGCCATCCGCGAAGCCTGTGTGATCGGCGTGCCGGACGAGACGTGGGGCGAGGCCGTCAAGGCCGTCGTCGTGGCCGAGCCCGGCGCCACCGTCACCGCGGACCAGCTCATCGCCTTCTGCGCCGAGCGCCTCGACCGCCTCAAGAAGCCGCGCTCCGTCGACTTCGTCGCCGAACTCCCCCACAACCGCAACGGAAAGCTCGACCGCAAGGCCGTGCGTGAACCGTTCTGGGCCGAGGCCGTCCGCCGCGTGAACTGATCCGGCAGCCCCTGCCCCTCCCTTCCATCCCCCCCCCGGCACGAGGAACGACCGACATGACCTTCTCCCTGCGCCCCACCTACGACGACCCGTACCTGGCCGACCTCGTCGACCGGCTGCGCGACTACCTCGACGGCGAACTCGCCGAGCACGAACGGGAGCGCGGCCTCACCCACGAGAGCCGCCTCACCCGCGCCGACCTGGAACCGATCTGGCGCCGCAGCCGCGAACTCGGCTTCTACGGCATCCACCTGCCCGAGGAGTACGGCGGCCACAACCTGACGTTCACTCAACTCGCCGCGCTCAAGGAGGAGATCGGGGCGAGTGGCCGCGTCCTGGCCCACAGCGTCCTGGGTGACATGGGCGGTCCGCTCCGTGCGGGCGACATCCTCAAGCACGCCACCGACCATCAACTCGCCAAGTACCTGCTGCCCCTGGTCCGCGGCGAGCGGGCCTGCTGCTTCTCCCTCACGGAGACCGACGCGGGCTCCGACGTGCGCTCCATGCGCACCACCGCCGTCAGGGACTCCGACGGTGACGGCTACCGTCTGACCGGCCACAAGGTGTTCTCGTCGGCCGGACCGTTCGCCGACTTCGCCATCGTGGTGGCGCGCATGGCCGGGACCGGCGAGCAGGAGGGCGACAAGCCGCTGTTCTCCGCCTTTCTCGTCGACCTCGACAGCCCCGGCTGCCGCGTCGAGGACGGCGCGACCCCGATGTCGGGCGAGCACATCGAAAGCGACATCGTCCTTGAGGACTGCCATGTCCCGGCCGCCAACCTCCTGGGCGAGGAGGGCAAGGGCATGCGCATCGCGCTCGGCCGCGTCACCACCAACCGCCTGCTGCACTGCCCCACCGTCATCGGCGCCACCCGCCGTGCCATCGACCTGACCCTGGACCGCACCCGGCACCGCAAGGTCGCGGGCGGCAAGCCCCTGCTCGCGCTGCAGGCCATCCAGCACAAGGTCGCCGACATGGCCACGGAGTTCTACGCGGCCCGCTCCATGACCTACGCGGCCTTGGCGGCCCTGGACAAGGGCGAGGACGCCCACGCCGAAGCCTTCATGTGCAAGCTCTTCGTCGCCGAGTCCGCCTTCCGGATCCTCGACGAGGCCGTCCAGATCCACGGCAAGGAGGGCCTCACCCAGGGCAACGAGATCGAGTTCCTGTTCCGCAAGATCCGCATGTTCCGGATCCTGACCGGAACCTCCGAGATCCAGCGGAACGCAATCGCCAAACTCCTGGCCTTCCAAATCTGACCGGCTATCCCCTTTGGAAGGTGTTCACCGTGCGACCCCCGGACCCACCGACGCCAGGCTCAGGGCCGCAGGCACGGTTCCCCGTCCCCTTCGGCGCCGGCCTGGACACCTTCCGCCGGGCCGCTCCAGAACTGGGGGAGCACACGAAGGACGTACTAGGAGAACTCCGGCCTGACCAGGCCCCCGCTCGCCTTGGGCCTGACTAGGCCCCGCTCGCCTTGAGCATGTCCTCGCGCTCGACGATCTTCACGCGCTCGCGCTCCTGAGCCTCGCCCAGGGCCTTCTCCGCTGCGTCGAGGCGGTACCAGCCCTCCCACGTGGTGAAGCGGACGTTCCGCTCGCCGAGGAAGGCTTCCACGGCCGCCGGCTCGGGGGTGGTGGGCGTGTGCAGACGCGCGTTCGCGTGGTCGTCCAGGAGGCTGGCGACCGTCTCGTTGGCGTCTCCCTTGGTGTGACCGATGAGGCCCACGGGTCCGCGGCGGATCCAGCCGGTGACGTACGTCGACTGCAGGTGCTCCCCGGTGTCCTCGATGACGCGGCCGGCCTTGTCCGGCACCGTGCCCGACGCGACGTCCCAGGGCAGCTTGGGCAGCTCGTCGGAGAGGTAGCCCACGGCGCGGTAGACGGCACCGAGGTCCCAGTCCTTGAACTCGCCGGTCCCCTTGACGTTGCCGGTGCCGTCGAGGGCGGTGCGCTCGGTGCGCAGGCCCACCACCCGGCCGTCCTCACCGAGGATCTCGGTCGGCGACTCGAAGAAGTGCAGGAACAGCTTGTGCGGCCGGTCTCCGATGTCGCGGATGGCCCAGTTCTCCAGCGTCTTGGCCACCATGTCGGCCTGCTTGTTGCCGCGCCGCGTGGCGATCGAGCCGTCGTCGTAGTCGATGTCCTCGGGGTCGACGATGACCTCGATGTTCGGGGAGTGGTCGAGCTCCCGCAGCTCCATCGGGCTGAACTTGGCCTGCGCGGGACCGCGCCGCCCGAAGACGTGCACCTCGCGCGCCTTGTTGACCTTGAGCCCGTCATGGACGTTCGGCGGGATCTCGGTCGACAGGAGCTCGTCCGCCGTCTTGGCCAGGATGCGCGCCACATCCAGGGCCACGTTGCCGACGCCGAGGACGGCGACCTTCTCCGCGTCCAGCGGCCAGGTGCGCGGCACGTCCGGGTGCCCGTCGTACCAGGACACGAAGTCCGCGGCGCCGTGCGATCCCTCGAGGTCGATGCCGGGGATGTCGAGCGCCCGGTCGGCCGTCGCGCCGGTGGAGAAGATCACCGCGTCGTAGAGGGCGCGCAGGTCGTCCAGGTCGATGTCGTTCGGGTAGTCGACGTTGCCGAAGAAGCGGACCTGAGGCTTGTCGAGGACCTGGTGCAGGGCCGTGACGATCCCCTTGATCCGGGGGTGGTCGGGGGCGACGCCGTAACGGATGAGACCGAAGGGCGCGGGCATCCGCTCGAAGAGGTCGATCGACACACCGGGCTCGACCGCCGCTGCGGATTTCAGCAGCGCGTCGGCGGCGTAGATGCCGGCCGGACCGGCTCCGACAACGGCTACCCGCAGAGGGCGAGACATGATCAGGTTTCCCTTCGAGCGAAGACATGGGGCTCGTCGGGAAGCCTAAACTAAGGCAATCCTAAGTTAGTACTCGGGCTGGACCTATGACCTCATAAGGGCAGCTTATGGGGTCGCGAAGGCAAGGTTTGCCCCGGGCCGGGCGAGCGGCGGGTCAGCGTTGCGTTCGCCGCGCAGGTCAGCGCCGCGTTCGCCGTGCCGTCCGGCGCGCGGAGGTACGGGCGGGACGCGAGGGAACTCCGGCAGGCGACGCCTCGTTGTCAACTCGCCGAGCCCGCCGCCGAGTTGGGGGCGGGCTCGCCAACACCGACCCCGCTGTCCACGGAGGCCCGGAACCATGACCCGCGATCACCGGAACCACCCCCAGCCGTCCCGCCGCACCGTACTCGGCGGCGCCACCCTCGCAGCCCTCGCCGCGGCGACCGGCACCGGAACGGCCGCCGCCACTGCCGCGCGGGGCGCCACATGGCCGACCGAGTTCCCGCTCCCCGACGGCTTCCTCCCCGAGGGAATCGCCATCGGCGCGAAGCCGTACGCCTACATGGGCTCACGCGCCAACGGCGCCGTCCACCGCACCGACCTGCGCACCGGTCGGGGCGAGGTCTTCTACGAGGGGGCAGCCGGCACGGTGGCGGTCGGCCTGAAGCTGGACGACGACGGCCTGCTCTACATCGCCGGGAACACCGGGGTCGCCCGGGTCCTCGACACCCGTAGCGGCAGACTCGTGGCCACCTACCAACTGACGGAAGCCGCCGGGCACTTCATCAATGACGTCACCTTGCTCGGCGAGCGCGCCTGGTTCACCGATTCGCGCGACGGTGTCCTGTACGGAGTTCCGCGCGGCCGCAAGGGCCGGGTGCGCGCGCTGCCGCTCAGCGGGGACTGGGTGCAGACGCCGGACGTGATCAACGCCAACGGCATCGTCGGCACGCCGGACGGCCGCGGACTGATCGTCGTCAGCAGCGCGCCCGGCAAGCTCTACCGAGTGGACCTCAAGACCGGGTACGCCACCGAGATCACGCTGGTCGGCGCGGAGAACGTGGTCAACGGCGACGGCCTGCTCCGCATCGGCCGCACTCTGTACGTCGTACAGAACCGGCTGAACCTCATCAGCGTGTTCCACCTCGACGCGACGTCGGGCACCGCCACCCTGCGCCGCACGATCACCGACCCCCGCTTCGACGTCCCCACCACCGCGGCCCGCTGGGGCGATCGTCTCTACCTGGTCAACGCCCGCTTCACGAGCCCGCAGGAACCGGAGACGACGTTCAACGCCGTCGCCGTCTCCCTCTGAATCCCCCCAGAAGTGGAGGCAAGTGGGGGCAGGCGGCACCCATTGCAAGATCAAAGGAGGCATCGGGTTAGCATATGAGCGCCGCCTAGCTCGAAAGATAAGCCTGTGACTGTCAATGACGACTCGTTCACCAATTGGAAGCACCGCGAGGAGATCGCGGAGTCGATGATCCCGATCATCGGGAAGCTGCACCGGGAGCGGGACGTCACCGTCCTGCTCCACAGCCGCTCCTTGGTGAACAAGTCGGTGGTCAGCCTCCTCAAGACCCACCGATTCGCCCGGCAGATAGCCGGCGCGGAACTCTCCGTCACCGAGACGCTGCCGTTCCTCCAGGCCCTCACCACGCTCGATCTCGGTCCCTCGCAGATCGACATCGGCATGCTCGCCGCGACGTACAAGACCGACGACCGCGGTCTCTCGGTGGCGGAGTTCACCGCCGAGGCCGTCGCCGGCGCCACGGGCGAGAACAAGATCGAGTGCCGCGAGGGACGCGACGTCGTCCTCTACGGCTTCGGCCGCATCGGCCGCCTCGTCGCCCGCCTGCTCATCGAGAAGGCGGGCTCGGGCAACGGCCTCCGCCTGCGCGCCGTCGTCGTACGCAAGGGCGGTGAGCAGGACATCGTCAAGCGCGCCTCGCTGCTGCGCCGTGATTCCATCCACGGACAGTTCCAGGGCACGATCACCGTCGACGAGGCGAACAGCACGATCATCGCCAACGGCAACGAGATCAAGGTGATCTACGCCAACGACCCCTCCGAGGTCGACTACACGGCGTACGGCATCAAGGACGCCATCCTCATCGACAACACCGGCAAGTGGCGCGACCGTGAGGGGCTCTCCCAGCACCTGCGCCCCGGCGTCGACAAGGTCGTCCTGACCGCCCCGGGCAAGGGCGACGTCCCGAACATCGTGCACGGCGTCAACCACGACATGATCAAGCCGGACGAGCAGATCCTGTCCTGCGCCTCCTGCACCACGAACGCGATCGTCCCGCCGCTCAAGGCGATGGCGGACGAGTACGGCGTCGTGCGCGGTCACGTGGAGACCGTCCACTCGTTCACGAACGACCAGAACCTCCTGGACAACTTCCACAAGGCCGACCGCCGCGGCCGCTCCGCGCCGCTCAACATGGTCATCACCGAGACCGGTGCCGCGTCCGCCGTCGCCAAGGCGCTGCCCGACCTCAAGGCGCCCATCACCGGCAGCTCGATCCGCGTGCCGGTGCCGGACGTCTCGATCGCGATCCTCAGTCTGCGGCTCGGCCGCGAGACCAACCGCGAGGAAGTCCTCGACTACCTCCGCAACGTGTCGCTGACGTCGCCGCTCAAGCGCCAGATCGACTTCACCAGCGCGCCCGACGCGGTCTCGAACGACTTCATCGGCTCGCGCCACGCCTCGATCGTCGACGCGGGCGCCACCAAGGTCGACGGCGACAACGCGATCCTCTACCTGTGGTACGACAACGAGTTCGGCTACTCGTGCCAGGTCATCCGCGTGGTCCAGCACGTCTCCGGGGTGGAGTATCCGACGTACCCGGTGCCGGTGGCCTGATCCCGGCACGGTGACCAGGAGCGGGGGGGGGGGGCGGCGCGGGGCGGCCGGCGGGCGCGGGGGGGGCGGCCCCGCGGGCGCCGCCGCCCGGGCCGGGGGAC